>NZ_CEYOSI010000069.1:0-15572 GCF_982879505.1 Candidatus Desulfolinea nitratireducens | reverse complement strand
GCTTTGCTAAAATCGTTATTTATCTTACTCATCATGTTCCCCAAAATCTCCCATACAAGCAGAAAAGTGGGGATCGCCCACTTCTCGGTGCTTTCAATATTGATTCAATCTAGTAAAATTCTAGCACATAGTCAGAAAAGCCGCAAGACGAGTATAATAGCCGCCATGTCTACTACCCCCCTTGAGCTTAGCGGCAAAAAACGCGCAGAGCGTGTACAGAAAATGTTTTCCAAAATTGCTCGCCGATACGATTTGATGAATCGGATCATGACTGCCGGACAGGATATCCATTGGCGACGTGAAGTCATCCGCCACGCCAAACTGGATACTGGAGATTCTCTGCTCGATCTTGGGGCTGGTACAGGGGATTTGGCGCGCGAGGCCCTTCGGCAGTATCCTGATTCGCAGCCCGTCGCTGCTGATTTTACCCTTGAAATGATGCGCGTCGGCCAAAAAACCGGCCCCCTCGATTGGTCTGCCGCAGATGCGCTCAACCTCCCCTTCCCCGATAAAAGTTTCAACGCGATCGTTTCCGGCTTCCTGATGCGAAATGTGACCGATGTGCAGCACGCCCTCAAAGAGCAATACCGCACCCTAAAACCTGGCGGGCGGATCATCATCCTCGATACGACCAAACCCCGCCCCAATATTCTCACGCCCTTCATTAACATTCACTTGAATTATGTAATTCCCTTCATTGGTGGTCTGCTAACCGGTGAACGTGAAGCCTACACCTACCTCCCCGATTCGACCAAGAGTTTTCTACGGGCCGAAGAATTAGCTGTGCATATGGCAGCTGCGGGTTTCAAGAGGATCAACTTCGACGTGAAAATGTTTGGGACGGTTGCCATTCATTGGGGGCAAAAATAATGAAACAACGGGAAAACGGGAAAACGACACAACGAAATATGGATAAAGCCGCACTGCGCGGTGAACCATCCTACGTCTGGCGCGCGGGGCAGGAACGCCGCCTGAAAATGATCGTAGACGCTGCCGAAGATCGGATCAACGGTCGCATTCTTGAGAACGGATGCGGTGTCGGCATGTATGTGGAACACCTCGCCCCCTTTGGCGGAGAAATCTTCGGGCTGGAATATGATTTCGAGCGTAGCGCAGAAGCGGGTCAATTTTCGCCCCGCATCCTGAATGGAGCGGGGGAAAATCTCCCCTTCCCATCCAATTCGTTTGATTTGATCTTGAGCCACGAGGTCATTGAGCACGTCCAGGACGATGCCCAAGCCATCCGCGAGATGGTCCGGACGCTGCGTCCGGGTGGACGCCTAACGCTTTTCTGCCCAAATCGCGGCTACCCCTTTGAGACGCATGGTATCTATTGGCGCGGGAAATATCGCTTTGGGAATATCCCCCTGGTAAATTATTTACCGCGCCAATGGCGGGATAAGCTCGCCCCGCATGTGGAAGTGTACACACACCGTGATCTGGTAAAACTCTTCGAGGGGCTGCCCGTCAAGTTTATCGAGAAGACGGTGGTCTTCGGGGCCTATGACAATATCATCGCCCGCCTGGGTGTCCCTGGAAAAATCTTACGTTGGACTATGCAGACTCTCGAGAAAACACCGCTTAGAGTTTTTGGGTTGTCACATTTCTGGGTGGTGGAGAAAGATTAAATAATAGACATGAAGATCGTATAAGGGTGGAGGATTACAAGTCACTTCTTCAATTTTCTTTTTGCCTTCTTCTTTGTCGGTTGTTTCTTGTCAACTATCATATTAGTCGTATTTTCGACAAATTCATCAACGGCCTCTTTTTCCTTAAATATTTCTTCCCTTTTCGCCTCTATTGATACGATACCCGCGCCATTTAACGCCTCAGCTACCGCTTTCCATTCTTCCTCATCGACCGTTCTAAAATCCAGAAATACATGTCTTTGGTAAGCCCCCAACTCCACATACAACCCCTTCTCTGCCAACTCTGCAATTGCCCGGATATATTCCAATCCTGTCACCAGATCGCGAAAGATGACATAGCCCTTTTTATCCACCAGATCCAGCCCCTCAACCAGCGTCCGTTTAACAAGATATTCATCGCCCGCGGCTTTGACGGCAAAGGAGGCTGAGTATTGGACCCGCCCGCTTGTCTCAGAAAATTTATTATGGAAAATAATCAGCGCAAACTCATCGCCAGCTCTATTTGAATAAGCAAAAACATCATCAAGGGCGCGCCCTTCTTCATTGAAAAAATGGTAGAGCAAAAAGTTCTCAACACCTGCAAAAAGATAACGGCGGTGGAGTAGGGGGGAAATGGTCTCTTCGTGATAACGCATAAAACCGGTATCAGCTTTTTCGTCCCTATAGGCCCGGCGGTATTCCATCCCATATTTTTCGCCGAAGCCCTCCACCTGTCCATGCCCGAACATCGGCAAACCGGGCAAGGTCGCCAGCAGCGTACAGACGCCGAAGTATTTATCTCCTTTCCCAAACTGCTCAACCGCGGTTTCTTCATCGGGGTTATTCATAAAATTGACATAACGCTTCAACACCTGCGGATCAAAGGTGAGCGTATTTTTCATCACCTGCCGATAACCGCCATTATCTTCATCACGGAGCATGTGCATAAAAGCCGAATTGTAGACTCGGTGCATTCCCAGGGTGCGGACAAAATATCCCTCCATCAGCCAGAAAGCTTCAGCTAGAAGCAGGGTATCGGGAGCTTCAGTGGCTACACGATCTACAACTTCGCGCCAAAACTCGCGCGGAATTGCCGCCTCAAACTCAGCCTTCGACATGCCCTGCTCCGCTCGCGAGGGGATTGCGCCACCCAAACCTGGTTCGGGATACCAGAGTCTTTGAATATGTTTCTTCGCGAGAGTCATCGCCGCGTCAAACCGGATCACGGGGAATTGCTTTGCCACATTGAGAATGGTCTGAATAACGGTCTCGCGCACCTCAGGATCGAGAAAATTCAGTTGGGCAGTATCGTTCCAGGGCATGGAGGTTCCGTCGTTGCCATGATAGATATAGGTGGACTCGTCTTTCTGATTGTCTGTTCGCCGAAAAACAACAGCCGCATCAGAATGATCGTAATAATGATCTTCGAGATAAATGCCCACACGCTCATCATCTGATAGGTTTTCGCCATTGAAACTGTAATTCGGATAAGGGGGAGTAGCTAGCGAGAGAAAACGCTCAGGGTGCTCAATGACCCAGCGCGAGTCAATACCCATATGATTGGGGACCATATCTGCAGCCAGGCGGATTCCGTGTTGCCAGGCACGATTGCGCAAATTATTAAGCGCCTCTTGTCCGCCTAAATCTTCGGCAATGGCATAATCGTCTAAGGAATATGCTGAGGCGACTGCCTCCGGGTTCCCCATCCGCTGCTTGATGCGGCGCGATGCGCGGCTGCGCTCCCATAAGCCAATTAACCAGAGCCCACTAAAACCACGCTGGGCAAGAACATCCAACTCTTCATCGGGGATTTGATCAAGACGAGAAATATCTCGCTCATATTGCTTTGAGAGCTGGTCGAGCCAAACATAGGCGTTTTTGGCGAGCAAAACAATCTGAGGCATCCAATCCTTGTCCATGCTGAAATGCTCGTATTCTCCGTCACCTTCAAAAAACTCGGGGACAGGAGCCGTGCCATCAGAACCACCGTCGCCAGGTGCGCGGATGCTCTCTTCAGCGAGATAGTCAATTCCGCGCAAGATCAATTCTTTATTTTTCCCTCCGAGCATCGTTCCCCACTCATCAACAATATACTCCAATTGCCCCATCAGCGAATTTGGCGAGGCCTTTGTGGGTGCGCGCAGGATTTGAAGCAACGATTCCCTGCCTGCACCATAACCGGGCTCGTAACCAAAGAATGTTTCCAAGGTTCCCAGCATCTCTGAATAAATCGTATTCCCAAGCGGAGTATCGTCAACGAGTTCGCGGTATGCTGACAATCCAGGATTTTCATTTTCAAGAGCGAGGATGAGCATTTCTTCCAATAGCTCCCCTTTCTCGAAAACGGGAGCCTCCTGCGGAGATAGTAAGGGGCTGGGGGTGAGGGCAGAAGGAAATTCCTCTTTAAACCGTAGCAAGCTCAAATCAAGGGCCTCCTCGCCAAACTTCTCTGCGAGCCAATCGGTAGCCCGGATCATTACACCGGGATTTTCCATCTCATATTGGCGGATGAGGATATGCATCACTTCATCTAATAACCCCATCGCATTAAGATCGCTTGCTGGAACATGATTTCCTCGTCCCGCGCTGAGTTTTTCAGCAAAACGGCGCGCAGCCGCAAAATCTGCAAAGATAACACGTCCATCCGTTGCAAAAAGATTTTCGTCAAATTGATATTTTTCACGAGTAACTTTGGAGATGTGGAATTCAAAGATCATTAATTTGCCTTGCATTCTATTTTGAATGATGCCTAATGATACCCGATTTCGAGTATTTTTATCTTTAATGACACACATCTCATTATTTTTTTCCCATCCCCGATATAATCTGGCCAAAAGGAAGCTGGATTATTCCACGCAACCGATCAATTTCTCTGAGGGCAAGCTAAATTTTCCCCCTTTACCTTAGGGTAGAGATCAGGAATTTAAGAAATTTTTAATCCCTTTTTGAGAGAAAAACCCCCTGTACGCCCCCTTGACTTTTTAAGATTTTGCCTTTATTATCTGCTTTGTAAGATGCCAGTGTAGGTTCACGATGGAAAGAAGAAAGTGATGGCTCGAGGCTCTTTTCTCGGGCCATTTTATTTTGACAGTCCGGTGGAACTGCTTGCGCATGACGACCTTTTTTATTTTGCCATAAGGAGGCAAACAGAATGTCAGAACGTATCATCGGTACAGTCAAATGGTTCAACGGCACCAAGGGCTACGGCTTCTTGGCTCGCGAAGATGGCCCAGACGTATTCGTCCACTATAGCGCTATCACAGGCGATGGCTATCGCAACCTGCAAGAAGGCCAGCAAGTTGAATTCACTGTTGAGCAAGGCGCCAAAGGCCCTCAGGCCACCAACGTAGTTGCTCTCTAGTTCAAAACTTGACACAAAAAACGCCGTTCTTTTTTGAGACGGCGTTTCTTGTTTAAACTTGATCCAGACACTATCTATGTTGTCTGATTATCATTCGATCATTTTTAACCCTATCATTTTTCTTTCGGACAGAGCCAGCCAACCAGCGCAAACCCGATCCCCACAAATATCAGGAAAAATTTGACCGTAGCTGAAAAGGCTGCCACATGGGGATAGATCTCAGCCGTTCCGCCAACCAGTATACGCCACAAAGCATAATTTTCAATTGCATCGAGAAGGGATGCAACTAATATCCCCCAACTGATAAAAATGCCTGCCGCAGCAAATTTACCACCCTGTTTTCCAGAAGCCATTTGCACCCCAAATGAAAGCGTCAGGCCATAGACAAAGAGAAAAAGATAGTCCAGGCCCAGGCCAAAGGCTGCTGCAAGCTGAGCATTCGGGTCCCAAGAGGCGATGATTGCTTGGGCATTTTCAGCTGTGCCGGCCAGCTCAAAGGAGACCATCCCAGATGGGGAAATGGGATTTACCAAAGGTTGATTGAGAAACTGTAGAATGACAAGCAGGATTATTGTCAACGTGAGGAGAGGGAAAAATATCTTTTTATAATTTTCAGAGGGAATCCACGATAGGGGAAAATTCATTCAGGCATCCTTTCATCATCCAGAATATTTAATTAGTATAGCAAAACAATGTGAAAATTAGTACTTGACTTTAGGTATCATTTATTGTATTCTATAACTGACTGGTCAGTCAGTTATAAGGAGATCCATGTCCCCAAAACCCGATGTTAGCGAAGAAAGAAAAGAACAGATCACCGAAGCCGCCACCAATGTCTTTGTCCGCCAGGGATTTGATAAAGCGCGTATGGACGATATTGCTGCCGAAGCCAATCTGAGCAAAGGGACCCTCTATCTTTACTTCAAAAGCAAGGACGCGATCATCAAGCATTTGCTTGATAATCTCTTTGAACGTGAACTTTCTGGACTGCAACCTCTGAAAGATGATCCCCGCCCTGCATCTGAAAAATTATCAATTTTCATCGAGCAGTTAATTAGCGACATGCAAAATTGGACTCGGTTGATGCCGATCATGTATGAGTTTTTGGGGCGGCTTTTCAGACAGAGTGTCGTCCAAAAAGCATTTAAGACATATTTGCGTTCTTATCTCGATTTGATCGTACCGATCATCCAGCAAGGGATTGATACAGGTGATTTCAACGCAAATAACGCAGAAGATGTTGCCATTACGATCGGCGCCATTTTTGAAGGCACGATCCTGTTATGGGTTTACGACTCAGAGATCATTGATTTTGATAAGCACCTCCACTCTGGGATGGATTTGCTTATGGACGGATTAAAAGCATAATTTTTGGAGAAAATGAATGCAGCAAGAAGCAATTTACGTTAGCGAACCGGAAAACAAAGAAGAGTTTACAAAAGATTTTAATAAATTCTATACAGTATTTGCGCGAATGTATGATCTTGCGACGAAGATTTTCCCCTTTTGGAGGCGCTGGCTAAAGACTACTATTCCTCATATTCAGGGTCCCAAAGTGCTGGAAGTTTCGTTCGGGACAGGCTATTTGCTGACTCAATATGCTGATCGTTTTGAAACCTACGGTATTGATTACAACGAGAAATTTGTAGAGATGCTTCAGAAAAAGTTGGAACAGAGGGGGCAGAAAGCCAATATTCGGCAGGGAGATGTTCAAAACTTGCCCTATGAAGATGAGTTCTTTGATTCAATTGTAAATACGATGGCTTTCTCCGCATACCCTGATGGGTTCAAAGCGATGTCCGAGATGCACCGGGTTTTGAAATCGGACGGTATGCTGGTTATGGTTGATATTGACTATCCTCACAGCCGAAAAGGAGTAGGGATGCTCGCGACCAAAGCCTGGATCGCCATGGGAGATATTATCCGGGATATGGGACCCATATTTAGACAGTTCTATTTTGAATTTACTGATGAGGAGATCGGTGGTTTTGGTAGTGTGCATTTATTTATAGCAAAAAAGTGCTAATTTTTGCAGGGGCTTCCCTGCGCAAAACAAAAGGAGAAGAAAATGGAAATTTTATATATAGTCCTCGCAATGATCGTCGTTGGCTTGATCGTTGGGTATATCGCCGGGTTGATCTGGAAAGATGATCGTAAGGGTGATTATCTTGTCGCCGTTATAGCCGCAGTAATTACCGGTTTGCTCGATTGGTTTGTCATCCCGATGATGGGATTTTCAGATACGCTGAAATGGCTTGGCGTTGCTCTCGAGCCACCTTTGGTTGCACTGGGCGTTTTATGGTTAATTCGTTATGCGAAGAGAAATCAATAATACATTGACGGTGGATAGCAGGTAACCGATGCAGGATGCGATCATCCAAACCCAGGGATTGACCCGAAACTTCAAGAAGACGTGCGCTGTCGATGCATTGGATTTATCGATCGGCAAAGGCGAGCTATTTGGCCTGGTCGGTCCTGATGGCGCCGGGAAAACAACCACCCTCCGTTTATTGGCAGGGTTATTGGATTTGAACGGGGGCGAGGCAACCGTTGCAGGATTTAATCTCCGTAAGGAGCATGAATCGATTAAAAAAGAGATCGGCTATATGGCACAGCAATTCAGTTTGTATGCTGAGTTAACCGTTCTTGAGAACTTGAGATTCTTTGCTGAGATCTATGATGTCCCTTCCGAAGAGATTGCAGAGCGCACCGAAAATCTGCTCCAATTTGCGCGGTTGACAGAATTTACAGAACGCCGTGCTGCCCATCTTTCTGGCGGTATGCAGAAAAAACTCGCCCTCGCCTGCACCCTGATCCACGAGCCCAAGATCCTTCTTCTTGATGAACCGACCACAGGCGTCGACCCAATCTCCCGCCGTGAGTTTTGGGATATCCTGACAAATCTTCACCTGAACGGGACGACCATTATCGTCAGTACACCCTATATGGATGAAGCCGACCGCTGCTCACGCGTTGGGTTGATCTATGAAGGGAAGTTGGTTATCTGCGACTCGCCACGCAAAATCAAGAATGAGCTGTCAGGAGAAATGGTCGAGTTCCTGACCGATGATTGGCAAAAAGCGAAAAAAATCGTCGGAAAGCTGCCAGGTGTCCTTGAAGCCCAAACCTATGGCGAGGCCTTGCACCTCCTTGTCGATAATGGGGAAAAACGCTTAGCAGAAATCACCAGAGCATTAACGAAAGAGGGAATCAAGTTTCGGGGCGCGCGCATCGCTCCCGTCCGCATGGAAGAAGCCTTTATTTCCCTCATCCAAAGGCTGGAGGAATAACAATGTCATTCCGTCATATTCTGGCCATTACGCGGAAAGAATTCAATCATATTATCCGTGACCGCAGCACGATGATCCTGGTCGTATTCACACCGCTGGCGATGCTTTTACTGATGGCCTATGCGCTCACCGTTGAACTGCAGCATATTCCCATTGCTGTTTTGGATTATGACCGAAGCGCAACCTCGCGAGATTTTGTGCAGCAGATCATCTCTGGCAACGACCTTGATCTTTATCAACAGGTGGGCTCGATTGCCGAAATTGAAGATTTGCTGATGCATGGTGATGTAAAGGCGGCCCTGGTGATTGACCCAAATTTCTCCCGTGATTTGCTGGCAATGCGTGGGATGCCGATGCAGGTGATCATTGATGGCACAGAGCCAGAAAGCGGCGGGTTTGCGGTCGAACATATTGCTGCGCGGGCAGAGAAATTCGCAAACGAGGCTCTCTCTAATCAAATCCAGATGATGGGATTTTCCGAGGAATCACTTCAACCGTTGGATTTGCGGATCCGCACCTGGTATAACCCCGGATTGAAACCCCGAAACGACCTTATCCCCGGTTTGATCTCGATGGTACTCGGATTCCCGGCCCTGTCTGTTGCCCTCGCCCTTGCCCACGAACGGGAACACGGCACAATGGAGCAGTTGATGGCAACTCCCGTCGGGCGCGCGGAATTGCTGGTGGGAAAAATGATCCCGTATATTGTCGCTGGGATGGTAAATGTTGTCATTCTTCCCTTATTGGCAATGGCCTGGTTCAACGTTCCTTTTAATGGCTCTTTCCCGCTCTATTTTGGTCTCTCTGCTCTTTTCATGTTTGCCATAATCAGCATGGGTATTATCATCGGCGTATTTATGAAAACGCAGGCCGCCGCAATGGGCGTCTCCTTCCTGATGATCTTCTTCCCCGGCTTTTTCCTGACAGGCCTCTTCTTCCCCATCGTCTCAATGCCAGAGATCATGAGGCTCGAATCGCTGGGGATGCCCGGAACCCACTATGCGATCATCACACGGGGCATTTTTCTCCCTGGAATCGGGCTGGAAATTCTCTGGCCCTACGCAGTGATGCTGGTACTTCTGGGATTCTCTTTTACGGGAATTGCAGCGTTATTTTTTAGAAAGAAACTTGGCTAATGTATGTTGGAAGTTAGAAGGTAAGGGTTGAAGAAAATCCCAACCTTCAAACCTTGAACCTGCAACCTTAAACCAAAAAACCTAATGCTAAAAAGAATCCTTGCCCTCGTAAAAAAAGAATTCATCCACCTGCGCAATGACTGGTGGCTGCCAGCCTTTATGCTCTTCGGCGGCGTATTGGAATTGATGCTGGTCGGCTGGGCAACATCTCGCCCGATCAATAACCTCCCCCTGATGGTTTTGGATCACGACCGCAGTGCAGCCAGTCGTTCTTTAGTCATCTCTTTGGAGAATACCGAAACCTTCGAACTGGAAGCCATGGTTGGGGATTTCCAAACAATTGAAGAGGCGTTGGAACGAGGCCAGATTACTGCGGCGATCATCATTCCTCCCGATTTCGCAGAAGAGATGGCAGCTTCCAACGGCAGCCCCTCACTTTCCATGATCTTAAACGGAGCGGAGAGTGTTCCCGCTATAGCAGCATTACGCGCTACAGAAGGCGTTATCGCCTCGTTAAACGAGAAAATCATCATCCAACGGCTGGGACTCTCCTCTGATGAGTTTTCAGGCTTTGCGCCCCGTTTGCGGGTCTGGTTTAACGAAGCACTCAGCGAAGCGCTCTATACCACACCAGCCGAAATGGGATTGATGCTTGAGTTCACTACCCTGCTTTTCGCTGCACTAGCTTTCTCACGAGAAAAGGAATTGGGGACGCTTGAGCAACTGCTTGTAATGCCCTTCTCTTCGCTTGAGATCATCATCGGCAAATCAATTCCAGTCATTATCGTCGCATTTACAGATTTCGTACTCATGTTATCAATGATCCATTTATTCTTCAAAGTGCCAATAAGAGGTTCGCTTCCCTTGCTCTTTTTGCTCGCCTTTGTCTACTTACTCGTTGAGCTGGGCAAAGGGATGGTCCTTTCAGTGATCTCAAAAACACAGATGCAAGCCTTTTTACTAGTCATGCTTTTTGGGATGAGCGACTTTATGTTCACAGGCTATGCTGCGCCAGTTGAATCAATGCCAAAGGCTCTTCAATTTTTTGCCAATATTGTCCCCGCCCATCATTGGCTGGAGATAATCCGCGGCATCCTGCTCAAAGGCGCAGGGATGGACGTTTTGTGGCCTCACGTTCTCGCTTTGGTCATTCTTGGAACGATCATCATGACCTTCTCGCTGAGCTTTGTCCGGCGAGCACTGGATTAAACCCATGACACCTGCAATAATTACAAAAGACCTCACCAAAAAATTTGGCGATTTTACTGCCGTCAACGGGATCAATTTTGAAGCCGCCCGCGGAGAGATATTCGGTTTTCTTGGTCCGAATGGATCGGGGAAGACGACCACGATCCGGATGATGCTGGGGCTCTTGCCCCCTACCGCGGGAGAAATTCAGGCTCTCGGGATTTCAGTCAAGGGTAACCAGGCCGAACTCCAACAACGAGTCGGCTATATGTCCCAACGTTTCAGTTTGTATAACGATCTGACAGTCCAACAAAATCTGCAATTTTATGGCGCAGCCTATGGGTTGAATAAGGTTGATCTGAAAAATCGCATCCAGGACGCGCTCGCAATGGCGGGGCTGGAAGGGCGGGAAAATGCCAAAACAAAAGACCTTTCGGGGGGCTGGAGGCAGCGATTGGCATTGAGTACGGCGATTTTACATCGCCCTGAATTGATCTTTCTCGATGAACCCACCGCAGGGGTAGACCCGATCTCACGGCGCGCTTTCTGGGATTTGCTCTACCAACTTGTTGCCGACGGCGTCACTGTTTTTGTGACCACCCATTATATGGATGAGGCCGAACATTGTCATGATCTTGCTTTCATTCAGCGTGGAAATATCATCGCCCGCGGCTCACCTGCCAGGATCAAAGAAACGATGATGGATGGACAAGTGCTCGAAATCTCAACATCAGACGCAATCAAAACAGTTAAAGTATTACGTGCTGCCCAGAAGGCGGGCAAGATCCCGCTCAAAGAGGTCGAGCTATATGGCTCACTGGTGCATGTGGTTGCGCCAAATATTGAGAAAAAAATAAATGACATTCAGGCGATCTTAAAAAAAGCGGAGATCCGGACCGAGCAGATGGCGGTGATCGAAGCCTCGCTTGAAGATGTATTTATTGCAAGTATGAAGTGAAACAAATGCAAAATGATGAATACAGAATGATGAATTAAAAACCCTGCTTTAGATCAGGAAAGATATGAGTACTCAAAAAGAACCTTTCGACCTTCGTGTTCGCACAAAAAAGTTTGCTTTACGTATTATTCAAATGTATAGAGCCTTACCCAAAAGCAGTGAAGCCAGCATAATTGGAAGACAGATTTTGCGGAGCGGCACCTCAGTTGGGGCGCAATATCGTGAAGCGAGTCGAGCTAAATCCCCGCGAGATTTTATTAGCAAAATGGAAGGAAGTTTGCAAGAATTAGACGAAACTGCTTTCTGGATAGAACTGCTCATTGAGGCAGAAGTAATGTCAAAAGATAGAATGAGCGATTTAGAAAAGGAAACTGATGAACTAATTGCCATTTTTGTTTCCTCCATTAAGACAGCCAATAAAAACGCGAAATGATGCAGCTAAAGTATTCCTCAATCCGCATTCATCGTTCTACGTTCTACGAAAGGAGAATTCCATGAAGAAAATCATTATTTTGGTCCTGACTCTTACGCTGGCACTGGCCGGTTGCAATGGGGCGAATGAAAATGCAGCCCTTGAGGCCTCCGGAGTGATCGAAGCAACTGCAATTGTCATTGCTCCTGAGATTGGCGGCAAAATTCTTGAAATAGCTGTGGATGAAGGGGACACGGTGGTAGCTGACGATCTTCTTTTTACCCTTGAAGGCGATCTGCTCGAGGCACAACTCAACGCCGCGAACGCGGCCCTCAACTCTGCCCACGCTGCCCAGGCAACTGCCCAAGCCGGATTGGATGCCGCCAAGGTTCAATACAACCTTGCCCTTGACACCGCCCTGACCGCTGATGAAATTAATCGCACCACCGATTGGCGTATCGCTGCCCCGGGACGATTTGATCAGCCCGCCTGGTATTTCACCCAGGCAGAACAGTTCGCCGCCGCTCAATATGAAGTGGATGATGCCGAAGCCGATCTGGCAGCTGCACAAAATGCTTTTTCTGAACTCGCTCTGGATGCGGATAGCACCGACTTTTTGGCGGCCGAGATCAAACTGGCAAATGCCCGCGCGACATATCTTGTGGCGCGTGATGTATATTCACGATCTCAAGCTACATCAGATCACAATCTCAACAAAAGTGATCCCAATTACGATAAACGTGACAATCAAGACGATGATATTGATGAGGTGATCGACGCCGCGATAGATGTTCTTGATCAATCAAAAAGGATGCTGGATACTGCGGAGCAAGAATATAAAGAGCTGCTTGGCAGAGAGGCAAGCAGAGAGGTACTCAAAGAGCGTGCCAAATTGGCCGTTGCGCATGAGCGCTATAATCTTGCCCTGGATTATTTACGTTCGCTGCAAACAGGGGTTTTCTCACCCATGGTAAGTGTTGCCAAGAGCAATGTTGCTCAGGCGGAAGCAGCTCTCGGGCAGTCAGAAAAAGCCGTTGAGCAAGCCCGGGCGGAAATCACCCTGCTCGAGACACAGATGAAAAAACTTGTCACGCGTGCACCGATCAACGGGGTCGTCCTGACCCGCAGCATCGAGATCGGAGAAATTCTCCAACCCGGATTGGCGGCAATGACCATCGCTCCTCTTGATGAGCTAACCGTGGTCGTCTATATCCCTGAAGATCGCTATGGAGAGGTCAATCTCGGCGACTCTGCCACATTGATGGTTGACTCTTTCCCGGAAAAAAGTTTCGCAGCAACAGTGATCCGGATCGCGGATCAGGCAGAATATACACCGCGCAATGTGCAGACCAAAGAGGAAAGGCAGACGACGGTTTACGCAGTAAAGCTATCAGTAAATAATAAAGATGGCAAGTTGAAACCGGGAATGCCAACCGATTTAATTTTTGAGTAATAATATTTGCGTCATGAAATTAATTAGAGCCGCGCGAGAAAATCGCGCGGCTCTTTTGCTTGAAACCATTCAAAGGGCTTGTTTTGATAAAATCTAATTGCTATTTTTGAAATTCTTGCAATGTTTCCAGATAATAATTTGGAAGGCCAATATCGTAGCGCTGCCCATCCATCACCAGCCCCAGGAAACCCTCTTCTTGGCGCAGACGATCAAGCGCAGATGTCAATTGGAATTCACCACGCTCACGGACATTATTATTAATATGTTCCTGAAGATAATCGAATAATTTTGGCTTGATAATGTATTGCCCAAAGACAGTTAAATATTCGTTTTTCTCCAGACCGGGAACACGTAGGTTCGTGCGAGCGTAATCCAGCGTAGGTTTTTCAGCAAACTCGGTGACGTTTAACAAACGCTCATTATCCAACCAAACACCCGTTAATGTGCCAAAGGTGCTGATTTTTTCTTCCGGTGTTCGGCGCATACCAACAATATTATGCCCACGCAATTGATAGGCTTTCAAAAGTTGACCAGCACATTGCGTCTCGTTTGTTGAGCGATAAATATGATCACCCAACATCAGCAGGAAAGGTTCATCGCCAACGGCTTCACGGGCAGAATAAACGGCGTGACCAAATCCCTCCTGGTTTTCCTGAATAACAAATGTTACCCGACGGCCCATTTCCAGCAGGCGGTGTGAGTAATCCTGGAAAGTGGGGGGCAATTTATTGTAATTTTCAATCGATATTTGTTCCTTGAAAAAAGTTTCGAATGCAGGGAGATCATCTTTTTGTACGATGATAATGACCTCTTCTATTCCTGCACCTATTGCTTCTTCAACGATATAGAGAATAGCCGGTTTTGCTATGCCATCTCTGTCCACGATCGGGAATAATTCTTTTTTAACGGCTTTTGTCGCGGGGAAAAGACGTGTCCCGAATCCAGCCGCAGGGATGACAGCTTTGCGAACCTTTTGTTGCGGCGTGATAGTTAGTTTTAATCCCGGCATGTGGAGATCACGCTCAAGAATTTGGATCACGGCATCCTGGTCGGCTTCAGTACGGCAGATGAATTGCGCTGCACCATCTCCCTGAGAACCAACGCCTTTTCCTCCCCAAACATGTGGTTCAAAAGCTTCATAACGTAGAACACGGTGAAGGATAGGTGAGGTCAACTCTTCGGGGCAGGCAGGAGCAGCATATCGGTCAAAGAAAGCCTGCGCTTCGGTCAATAGCGAACCAAGTTGCTCGGCGCTGGATTCGTTTATCGCATCCACAGCCTGCGCCACAATGCGTTTATTTATCGGACCAAGCAGTTCCTGAACACCCTGTTCAACTTCGTTTTCCGCATAGGGGTAACAGCGGTTGAGCCTGTTCAGGATTTCCATTGTGTCTTTCTTGGCTTGTAAATCCACAATCACGAAATACATTGGTTCGTGCACTTGGACCTCTTGTGTTTCCAGGCGATCACCATCAAATGTCATCAGAACAGGCCGTTTGCCAAAGGCACAGCCTTGATCCATACGGCCACATCGGGAGGGGGTAGTAATTTCACCCTGGTATGCCAGTTCCATTTCACCGCGGGTAGTCAGCTTGAGATCGTAAACGCGGTTGAAGGCACGTGCTGTTAGTACAGTAATAGCAGCACTGGATGAGAGACCCTTTTTAATGGGAAGATCGGTTTTGTAATTGTCGATGACCAGACCACGGACATGATACTGTGTGAGCACCTGATACGCTACGCCAGCCATATAACTCCAAAACCCCCCTTTTTGCGCTTCTTCCAAGAGCGCACTCGGCTCCATTGGAATTTCTACTGGACCTTTTCGGGTTCCATCTTCGGCTGTGGAAGTCAGAACAAGTGATGTCGGGTGTGGCTTTACATCCGCGAAAATCCCTTGATCAGTACCGGTAATCAATGTGTAGCCTTTTTCAATATCTCCGTTTATGCGCCGGTATCCACCAGCCCAATCGGAGTGTTCGCCTACGAGGCAGATCCGTCCAGGAACAAAAATTTTCATCTCGGCACCCTATTATATTAGTGATGCATATTTTATCATTGTGAGAACAAGCCAGCCAATTTATATGGCCTGAAACAATTCATAATAAGGGATTTTTTCTAAAATTGCCTCTTGACAAATTATTTT
>NZ_CEYOSI010000068.1:0-15838 GCF_982879505.1 Candidatus Desulfolinea nitratireducens | reverse complement strand
GGTGGTGCAGCCTTGCCATAATCGAGAACATCGCGGGTGCCGGTTCCCCCGGTTGGGGCAGAAACGATGCCCTCGTCCTCCATCGCATCCATCAGGCGGGAGGCTCGCGTGTATCCGATCCGGAGCTTTCGCTGCAGCATGGAAACGGAAGCACGCCCCTGGCGGCGGACGAGATCGATCGATTCGTCATAGAGGGGATCGATCTTTTTGGCCGGGTTCATCTCCTCAAACATTTCTACCTGTTTGAGAGGTACCCCAGTTGGGGGCTTGGACATCTGCGTGCCTGCCATTGCATAGGCACTGAGTTGCTGACCGGTCTGCATTTTCCAGAATTGAACGAGCCGATCCGTTTCTGCATCTGAGACAAAGACACCCTGCAAGCGGGCAGCCGCGGGGGCATCGGGGGCCTGGTAGAGCATATCGCCACGGCCCAAAAGCCTTTCTGCGCCGGTTTGGTCGAGGATGACGCGACTATCCACGCCTGACGCAACTGCAAAGGCGATCCGGGCCGGGAAATTGGCTTTGATCAGCCCAGTGACCACATCTGTGCTGGGACGCTGGGTGGCAAGGATCATATGGATCCCGGTTGCGCGTGCAAGCTGGGCCAGCCGTGTGATGGTGCGTTCGGTTTCATCGGGGGCGATCATCATCAGATCTGCCAATTCGTCAATGACGATCACAAGGAAGGGTAGTTTTTTGCCCCCCTGGAGCTTCATGCGGCCATTATAATCGGTGATATTGCGTGCGCCAACCTGGGCAAATTCATGGTAGCGCTTATCCATCTCCCGAGTCATCCACTGCAATGCGCCAACAACACGCTCTGTCTCGACAACGACCGGCGAAAGCAGATGCGGGATGCCGTTATACCCTGTCAGTTCAACCCGTTTGGGGTCAACCAAGACCAGCCGCAGATCATCCGGCGTATTGTTGAGCAGCATTGAGGTCAGGATGGCGTTAATACAGACCGATTTACCAGATCCGGTTGTACCCGCGATGAGCATATGCGGCATGGCGGTTAGATCGGCAACCTGGGGATGCCCGGCCACATCGCGCCCAAGCGCAAAACCGAGTGGCATATCTTTGCGTTTGAAAATATCGCTTTCGAGAATATCCCGCAAGGCGACCAGCTCCATCTCTTCGTTGGGAACTTCGATGCCGATATATCCCTTACCGGGAACTGGTGCCTGAATGCGGATCCGGGAGGCGGCCAGCGCAAGCGCGAGATCATCTCCCAGTGATGTGATCTTGCTGACGCGGACGCGCGTCCGCCCGTTTCGAGTCTCAATAAAACTTGGTTCAACACCAAATTGAGTGACCGTTGGCCCCCGGCTTATTTCTACCACCTGTACAGGTGCACCAAAAGAACCCAGGGTATCTTCGATCAGGCGGGCGCGCCCCTCAACGTATTTTTCGTTAATCGACGGGGCCGAACCGGGATCGAGAACCTCTGCAATCGGTGGTAACTGCCACTCAATCCGCATTTCTCCTGTAGAGATGCCCTCTTGAAACTGAGGCGTGGAGGCAACCGGGGAGGCCGTTCCCTCAATAGGGGTATAGCCATTCATTTGGACAGGGGGCATTTCTTTTGGCGGAGGATTGGCAGCGCGTACGTCGGCGAGACGCTCCCTCCAAATCTGATAAACCATCCTGAAGGGTGTGCTAATGTATCCGAAAAAATCCTGGATGGAAATATCCAGGGTCATTGTCAGGGAAATCAAGAGCCAGGCCAATAAAGCAGTGATGGCCCCAAGACTACCCAGGCCTGTCCAAAGAAGGCGCAGGAAAAGCGCCCCCAAATAGCCCCCACCAATGAGTCCATCTGCAAAAGCAACCTCCTGTACCGGGTTTTCTGTGAGGAGCTGTGAGATCGGCAAAAGCCAAAGGAAGAGGAAAGCAAGCCCGGTTACACGCTCGACAGAGAGATGAGGAATACTCTCCTGGTTGCGAACGATCAGCCAGACCCCAAGAAAAAGCAATGCGGCGGGAAATATCCATCGACCCCATCCAAAGGCATGCGTAATGAAGACAACCCAGACCTCGATGAAGCGACTTCGATTCGCGGAACCCAGGCTGAGGAAGGTTAATATACCCAACAGTGCCAATGCCGTTCCGATCAGATCAAGACGGCGATTGATCGATAGTCTTTGCCAGATATTTAACTGAACAGGCTCTTTCTTCCTCGTTCCGGAAGTTTTGGACTTGCTCGTTTTATTCGATGATGAAGATTTCCTGACTGGTTTTTTCTTGGTAGTTTTTTTGGCCGGCATACGACTCTCTCAATTAGACTTGGAATTTGCGTTAAAGTATAGCACAAATGGTCTTTTCATCAGGTGGTTCAAACCTTTAATCGAGTACAATACTTGTCTGTAAAAAAGGCACTAGAGCCACCAATAATTTACTCGTATTTCAGATGAAAAATTAGAAATCATCTCACCTGATAGGATCATATTTTGTTCGAAATTATATTTCTTGGCACATCCGCAGCTGCCCCATCTATCCGGCGTGGGCTTTCAGCACAGATGGTAAAACACGACGAATATCGCTTCCTCATTGATTGCGGCGAAGGCACCCAACGTCAGATCTTACAATCGGGACTTGGTTTCAAGCGTCTTACCCGCGTATTGCTTACCCATGGTCATCTCGACCATATTCTTGGTCTCGGCGGGCTGCTCTCAACGCTCACACGTTGGGAGGCTCTCGATGAATTCGAAATTTACGGCGGGCGCCATACTCTCGATCGCGTCCATAACCTGCTTTACAGTGTGGTATGGCCCGGCAGAAAACCAGATGCCAAGGTACATTTGCGTGAGATCAAACCAGGTCTTGTTTTTGAGGAAAAGGATTTCACCATCACCGCCTTTTCGGTTACCCATCGTGGCCCCGATTGTCTTGGCTATCGTTTTGATGAAAAATCACATCGCCCCTTTTTGGCGGAAAAAGCGGATGAACTCGGGATTCCATTTGGCCCCGTCCGCCGGGATTTGATCAATGGCGAGAGCATCACCCTCGCAGACGGCCGCCGTATTGATCCTGAAGATGTGCTGGGCCCCGTTAAAAAAGGGATCAGTCTGGCAATTACCGGAGATACAAATCGCACCGATAATTTGATCGAAGCCTGTCAGGATCTGGATACCCTTGTGATCGAAGCGACTTATACCCACGAAGATGCCGAAATGGCGGGTAAGTTCGGCCACCTAACGGCGCGGCAGGCTGCCGAATTGGCGAAGCAAGCCAAGGTCAAGCAACTGATCCTGACACATTTATCCCGCCGTTATCGTGAAAGAGATATCCTAAGCGAAGCACGAGCGATATTCCCCAATTCCTACGTCGCCCGTGACTTCGATACTTATCAGGTTAAAAGAGAAGAGATATGAGTACAAAGAAAAACTATACCTTAGGGGTTCTTACATCTGGTGGCGATGCCCCAGGGATGAATGCCTGCGTGCGCGCTATTGCGCGGACAGCCTTTGGCGAAAGCATCAATATAGTTGGCGTGATGAATGGTTATGAGGGGTTGATCAATGGCGAATTCAAACGCTGGAAAAATGCCCGTGACGTGGGCGGGATTCTGCGTCGAGGGGGAACAGTACTGCAAGCTCAGCGTAGTGAACGCTTTCGTGAAAAGAATGGGCAGCGTGAAGCCATTCGCAATATGAACGAAGAAGGCATAGACGGGTTGATCACCATCGGCGGTGACGGAACTTTAAACGGAGCACATGCCATCGCCAAACAGGGCGTAAAGGTGGTCGGCATCCCTGCTAGTATCGATAATGATATCTGGGGAACAGATATGGCAATTGGCGTAGACACTGCCCTGAATACCATTACAGAATCAGTTGACAAGTTGCGAGATACAGCCTCCTCGCATACTCGCGCCTTTCTTGTTGAAACGATGGGGCGTAATAACGGCTACCTCGCAGTACAGGCTGGGATTGCTTGTGGCGCAGAAATTGTGCTTTGTCCCGAGTTCCCGACCACGGTTGAAAATGTGGCAGAGATCATCGAGGATGCTTATAGACGCGGCAAAAATCACGCCATTATCATCGTTGCTGAAGGAGCCACTCTTCGCTCAACTGAGCTGGCTGAAAAACTTGACGCCCTGGATATTGGCTTTAAGACTCGCGTGACCATTTTAGGACATATCCAGCGTGGTGGCTCACCAACCGCCTTCGACCGTCTGCTTGCGGCGCGCCTTGGCATTCGTGCGGTTCAGGTTTTGCTGGAGGGGCAAAGCGACGTTATGGTCGGCTTGCGCGGACGTGATATTACCCTTGCCCCCCTCAAAGATGTGGTCAGCAATACTCGCCCTGTCAATCTTGAATTTTATAATATGGTCCGCAATTTGGCACAATAATTTTAGCCCTCACCCCGATCCCCTCTCCCGCAGGCGGGAGAGGGTGGCGAGCTTAGCGAGACGGGTGAGGGGAAATAAGCGTAGAATAATTTCTTATGAATCATCTCAACTCAATTTGCGTTTTCTGCGGATCGTCAGATTCGGTTCACACGGACTACTTGCTTGCTGCCCGTCAAATGGGCGAAATCTTTGCCGAGCGCAAGATCCGTTTGATCTATGGCGGCGGCAAAACGGGATTGATGGGCGCAATCGCAGACGGAGTCATCGAGGGGGGTGGTGAGGCAGTTGGCGTGATCATTCCGAGCATGAACACCCCCGGATTGGCAAAAAATGATATTACCTGCCTGGAGGTGGAGCCCTCGATGCACGCCCGCAAAGCACGGATGCACGAACTCGCGGATGGCTTTATCGCCCTACCCGGTGGATACGGTACCCTCGACGAACTCTTCGAGACCCTGACCTGGAAACAGATCGGCGAACATGGTAAACCGGTCGGTTTGCTGGATGTGCGCAGCTATTTTCAACCGATGCTCAAAATGATTGAGCATGCTCAAAAAGAAGGCTTTATCTTCAGTGAGCACCGTGAAGGATTGCTCTGTAACGCCGATCCTGCTGCCTTGCTGGAAGCGATGGGGAGTCACAATCACCTCGAGGATGCCGTCAGGAGATGGATGCGACAAGAGTGAATAGCTAAATAATTATCAAGATTTTCCCCTCTCCAGGGTTGGAAATAAGTCATAAGAACTTTCTTCACTAAGATGAAATTCCTTCTATTATAGGACTCACGCATTTTTATAATCCTTATCCCAATGCTCAGCGTTGGGGTATTGTAGCCAAGCCGCAACGCAGAGCATTGCGGCGAGAAAAAAAGAGGATTGCGTAAGTCCAATATTAGTAATAATCAGCTCCTACGAGCTGATTTTTACTATGGTTTTGAAGCCTGTTTTGAAGCCTGGGATAGTGTACTCTTATATAGTTTAGTAGAGGTAATCGGTGTTATTTTGGTTGATTACCAAAATGAAGGGACAAGGGATTATGGACAAACCATTTGCAATGATCATTGAAGATGAACCTGAAATCGCTGCTCTATTCCGATATGCTCTTGAAAGCGCGGGATACCGGACGGAGATCGTTCTTCATGGACAGGTTGCTGTTGAACGACTTTCCAACAGTCGACCTGATGTTGTTTTGCTGGATCTACGGCTGCCTGTTGTATCCGGGATCGAGATCCTGAAAATTATTCGAAATGACAGGCGATTCGATCAGACCAAGATAATTGTGGTCTCTGCACATGCCTATATGGTCGAGGGTTTGCCAGCAGAGCCAGACTTTACATTACTAAAACCGATCAGTGTTGAACAGTTAACAAAGCTCGTTTCTCGTATAAAACCATCGAAACCCTCATACGACAAAATACATCAAAGTGTATCCGTGGTTTAAATATACGAGAATTTATCATTCCTTCGTGGGGAGGAGAATACTCATCTCATGGCCATTGCCCGGGGGGATGAGTACTTTTAGTACAAATAACTAGATTCTGCAATAAAATAACGCGGGGAAAAGAAATATTTACGCTTTGCAGCGATCACATAATGAAAAATTCAAAGAAGGATTACCAGGGAGGTAATTAGAAGAATGTTTCTTAATTAGTGGGATTCCTTTGCTTGGCAGGTATAATTAACACTCTGCGGCAGCAATAATTACTCCCAAAAACTCTTTGCCTGCACTGTGCGCTGGCACACTGTGCTCTCTGTGTCTCTGTGGTGCAAAAAAAGGAGAAACCCATGAAAATCCCTCCCTTCACTCTCGAACGCTACTTTGCCAAACACGAATTCTTTACCGCACGGACGTAAACATCCATGCTAAATGCCACAGCCGACTAAAGTTGTCTGGTTCACTTGAGCGGGCTTAAGCGAACTAGCTTGGGGATTTATTCCTCAGTAGTAAAAAATACTCCCAAAAACTCTCTGTGTCTCTGTGGTGCAAAAAAAGGAGAAACCCATGAAAATCCCTCCCTTCACCCTCGAACGCTACTTTGCCAAACACGAATTCTCCGCCAAATATCTACTCTCCAGTTCCGATTGCGAATCGCTAAGATTGCCAGAATTGCTTGAGATGGCATCCCCGGAAATGCGCTCAAGCTGGGAAAACCTCCAACTTGGCTACACCGAATCACAGGGGCATCCCCTCCTGCTGGAGGAAACTGCCAAATTTCATGCAGGTCTGAGTGCATCAAACCTGCTTGTCGCTGCACCGCAGGAAAACATCTTCCTGCTTATGGAAGCCCTGCTCCAACCCGGTGACCACGTCATTGCGGCTTTTCCGGGCTACCAATCCCTTTACGAGATCGCGCGCACTATTGGCTGCCATGTCTCCATGTGGGAACCAGATGAAGAGGCCGACTGGCATTTTGATCTGGAAAAACTCGCTGCGCTGATCCGCCCTTCCACGAAGCTGGTCGTAGTCAACTTCCCGCATAATCCCACCGGCTATATCCCTCCACAGGATGAATTTGATGCGCTGATCGAGATGCTCCGTAAAAAAGGGATCTTCCTGCTCTCCGATGAAATGTACCGTTTTCTGGAGATAAATCCCGGTGCGACCCTGACTTCGGCTTGCTCAAATTACGAAAGAGCTTTTTCTCTCTTCGGCATGTCGAAAACCTTTGGCCTCGCCGGCCTGCGGATCGGCTGGATCGCAACCCGGCATCAGCCCACCCTTGCACGGATGCGCGAACTAAAAGATTACACCACCATCTGTAGCAGCGCGCCAAGCGAAATTCTGTCGATCATCGCTCTGCAAAACAAAGGGGCAATCATCGCCGATCAAAACGCACGCGTGGGCAGAAATTTAGCCTTGCTTGAAAAATTTATGACTAAATATGCGCATCTCTTCCGCTGGAATAGACCCCGTGGCGGTTCGATCTGTTTTCCGCGTATGTTGGGCGACGAGAGCACGCTGGCCTTTGCTGATCTTCTTGTTGAAGAGGCCGGGATCATGATCGCCCCCTCGCATGTTTTCGACTATGGGAATCAGCACTTCCGGATCGGTTTTGGACGCGAGAATTTTGGGGAGGTTCTGGATGTCTTTGGGGAATATTTGGATAAGAAGTTTAAAAGCTAATATTTTTTCCACGAACGCACACATGTGCCAGCGCACAATGCGGGAAAAGTTTTTCTTTGTGGTCACAAAGGGTTTCTTCGTGCTCTTTGTGTCTTGGTGGTGATATCGTCTAACGTTCTACTATGAAGCGCACGCTCTCTTCAACCGAATTCCCCGCCCTGTCGCGTGCGACCACCTTCAACTGATGATTCCCCGGCGAGGTTGCCCAGGTCAAGGTATACGGTGAATCTGACACCGCGCCCACCTGTTGAAAGTCAATATAAAACTCAACCACATCCACTCCCAAATTATCGTTCGCCTGGACCTGAATATCGATCTGACGATCCTTGGTGCCATCCAGTTTTTCCCCTTCCTGCGGATAAATCGTGCGTAGTGTTGGTGACTCATTATCAATACTGACTTGAGTTGTGGCGATCTCAAGGCGTTCATCCTTCTGCACGACCAGCAATTGAATTGCGTAGAGTCCGTTCAGACCGCTCGTATCCCAGGTAACGAGAGTACCTCCCTGGACTGGCTCGTGAATATCCTCGCTGATCAGGGTCCAGCCCTGTGGATTAAGTCCCTGCCCAACCTGTACACGATAATAGGTAAAGTTTTCCCCTGCTGCTGTCCCGTCAATTTCAACCATGCCACTCACATCGGCAAAAAGATCGGGGAGGCTGATATTCGCATTTGGTAAACGCGGCGGCAACTGGATTGCGTCATAAGAATCGGGCGGTGTTGTCAGCCCGGCCGCCTCAGCCCAAACCCGCGCCTCTGCTGGAACGAGCATATAATTTTTTTCTTCGATCAACTCTGGTGGGGTGAAGACTGTTGCCAAATAGCCGGTTTCCCGGTTGACTTCAAAGGTACGATACAAATTATCATATTGACTTGGTTCAGAGCCATTCAGAAAAACTTCGTTAACGATATTCGGGCAATCTGTTGTTGGAAGCAAACCAGAGGGATCACAGACACCCATTTTTGTAACGCCGATAGGCGCTTCCCAGCCCTCAGGGGGGAGGTCTGTACTGGCGGTCTGCATAAGCGCATGCCAAACCCCCGCCGCTGCTTTGGGTGAAAAAGCTTCGTTAGCTCCCATCCAGATGACGATGACACGCCGGGGGGTATATCCAAGCGTCCATGCCTCGCGTCCATCAGCCAATTGGCCGATCTTTGCCGCTGCGGGACGCCCGATCTCAAGCGCATTTGGTGTTCCCAGACTCGGCCAGCGCGCTGTCTCGTCACTCAGGACATTGTTCATCAAATACGCCAACTGTGCTGTAACCACTGGCTGAGATTGAGGCGTCGCCCAATCCAGCCAGGTATTGCCCTCCGCATCAGTTATTTTCAGGATTGTCACGGCTTGCAGATTTTCATTAATTTGCTGCCCATGCATCACGCCATCAGCAGCAAATACCCCAAAAGCTTGTGCCATATCAAGAGGGGAGAGCAAGGCATTTTCTGATGTCAGCACGTCAAAATCCAACCCAAAGGAACGTGAGATCCGGGTCACGTTTTCACTGCCCATCTGCGCCAGGACCCCTTCCATGGGAACGAGATAATCATTTGCCAATGCCATCCGCAAACGCAGTGGCCCATGAAAACTCCCGTCAAAATTTTGCGTATTCGCTTCGTTGGGGATATCCCATAAAAGCGACGCAGGACTCAGCCCACGCGTGAACCCGGTTAGATAGATAAAGGGAGTCAGACTTGACCCGGCCCTGTGGGCCGCCAAATTAGCGGATTCTCCATTTAGCGTGGTCTCACCAACCGCTGCCAATATCTGTCCATTGACCGGATCGATCAGCATCGCACTGGCGTGGACATTACTAACTGTATTTGCTATCGGAAGTGAGGGTAGCAGGCGTGCTGTTGCGCAAGAATTTTCTTTTTCGCTGCTTAGGCGGGCAACCTGTGCTGCCACCGCACAGGCCGACTCTTTTTGCAGGTCAAGATCAAGGGTGGAGGTAATTGTCAACCCGCCGCGTTCGAGCCGCTCTCGAGGGTATAGGTCTGCAAGTTGGGTGAAGATTAAACGGGTAAATGCCGGAGCCGGGTTACCTCTTTCTTCAAATGAGGGCAGGTCAAAGGGCGTCTGTAACGCTGTATCTGCTTTGTCTTTGTCCAGCATCTCCAATGCCTCCATGATATGGATAGTCTCTTGTCTGCGTTGATAAGCGATCGTCGGTGTATCAATGGGATTGAGAGCCGGGATTTGATTAATGGCTGCGAGGGTGGCGGATTCGGCAAGATTCAGCTCGGTGACTGATTTTTCAAAATAAAGCTGTGCGGCGGCTTCGGCACCATAAGCATGCTGCCCATAATTGGTGCTGTTCAGCCACCACTCAAGGATTTGTTGACGACCATAGATCTCGGTCAGTTGGGCCGCCAGTATCCGCTCACGGAGGGCGCGACGCAGAGAAGGGGCTTCATCCCAAAGCAGCAGGTCAGCAACGAGACGCTGGGTGAGGGTGGGATGGGATTCGGGGTTACCAAGATCGGCGAGGCTGTAGCCGGGATGTTCCCAAAAGGAGGGATCGATCAGGACAAGGGTGGCCTGCGCAAGAGAATCAGGGAGATGTTGCGGGTTATTTTTGCTGAGAGGGATATAACGGCGCGGAGCATCTTCGGGCGCGAAAACCTGGATTAGATGTTCCCCGCTCCGATCATAGATCCGTGTGGGCTGGAGCAGACTGCCATCGCGCGGATTGAGTAAAAGCCCAAGTGTTTCTGGTGAGGGGAGATCGCTGGTAATACTTTTATAGCTGAAAATAAGAGAAAAGATGCCAAAGATCAGCAGCAGGCTGAGGATGAATCCACATCCCACGCCTAGATTGCGACTGCCTTTTTCGAGGCGAGGGCCTGATCCAGTGCGTCGTTTACGACGATTGCGGAGGATAGTGAGGGTGCTAGACATTATGAATCCAGAAAATTATCCAGCCAGCCCATGATCCCGCCATTGGACCTGGGCTTTGCATTTTTTGGCAACTCGCCTTGAACCATGCCATTCTCTCCGTTGATGAGGACAAGATAATCCTTCTCTCCATAAGGGTAGGTTGTCATCCAGACGGGTAGCATGAGCAGCTTATAAGAATCGATCGCCAAATTTTCTGAAGAGGTTTTTAGTTTGGCAAGATAACTCATCCGCAGGGCCACTTCTTTTTTATAGCGGTTATTCGCCTGACTGCGTGCCTCCAGCGAGGCATCGCCAAGGGCGATCTCGTAAGCTTCAGCAGGCCAATTGGCCAGATAGCGGGCATCATAGGGTTTTGCTTCGCGCAAATTATAGGTCTCAACAAGACGCGAAATATATTTCTTATGCTTGTGGTTGGCGGGGATAACCAGATCGTCAATAAAAACAGGGTAATCTCCCTTTTCAGTTTTCAGCACCATTTTTGTCTGAAAACCAATGGTCTGTTCTTCATAACGCTGACCATGATACCGAATTGCCCCGCCAATATCAAAAGTCCATACCGGCAGATAAAATCCACGTGGGGGCATAACCTTGCCATGGGGTGTAAAATTGTTTTCCTGCACCCATTCGACTAAAAGCCGCGTAGCGCCGCGTTGATCAAAAGCGTGTGGAATGATGGCATCCGGGTCAAGGAGTTCGCGAATTTCATCGTGGCTGACAACATGGGGTGAGGCACAATATGCACAGGCAGCAGAAAGAGAATCGGGGGGAAGCAAAAATTCTGCGCCGCAGCCTTCACAATGGAAGACCTTCCGCGCGACGGGCTTGCTATGTCCGCGCAAGGTTGCCATCGCGGTGAAGAAATCCTGTTCTTCGAAGGTTTCACCTTCTGTGGCAACGCTTTCACCCTTTGCGCAAAAATCACAACTCAGCGTTTGCCCATCAGGGGAGAAACTCATCCGCGCACCGCAATTGGGACACATAAAACGCTCAGCGTTGCCCTCTCTGTCTTCGGTGGCAGGTGCCGGGATTCTATCTGCGTTGATCACCTCATCTGCTTTGAGTTTGCCATCCAGGATCGCCAAAGAGCGGCGTGCCCGGGCATGGGTCATTCGGTATGAGAGTGCTTCTTCCAGGGCTTTTCGTTTTTCTTCTTTTTCCTCGGTGATTTCGCTCAAATAAAACCACGCATCTGCCAACACATCGTGATCTCTTGCAGTAATGAAGACACGCTCAAGATATTTGTTTGCCAGATTATTTTCCCCGCTCTTCAAGGCTGTGACTGCAGAATGCATTAAGCGCCGGACTCGTTCATCACTCATCGGCGCACAATCGCATCGGTCATACGGGCAATCCGCACCATTTCCTTCACATCATGGACACGGATAATATCTGCGCCGCGGGCGATACCAACCGCAACCGCGGCAGCTGTTCCCTCCACGCGCTGGTCGGCGGGCAGATCGAGGGTGTAGCCAATATAAGATTTGCGTGAGGGGCCCAGTAAAACCGGATACCCCAGGGCGCGGATATCGTCGAGACGGTCGTTCAATACCAGATTTTGAGCGATCGTTTTCCCAAATCCAATTCCCGGATCGAGGATGATCGCCTCGTCCGCGACCCCGGCTTGCTTCGCCAACTCAACCGATTCGAGCAGTTCACGTTTGACATCTTCGAGCAGATCATCGTATTCTGCGCCAGCGTAGGCTTTCCCCAATTGTTCACGGACTTCGACGCTGGCTGGATTGCTGCGGTTATGCATCAAGATCACCGGGCAGCCGAATGACGCCACAACGGAAGCAAGTTCAGGGTCCGCGCGCAGCGCCCAAACATCGTTGACAATATGCGCTCCTGCTTCAAGAGCAGCCTTTGCGACAGAGGCTTTGTAGGTATCCACAGAGATCAATGTCTCTGGTATTTGCCTGGAAATTTCGCGGATGATCGGGATAACGCGCGCCATTTCATCATCCGCATTAACAGGTTCTGAACCCGGGCGAGTCGATTCGCCTCCGACGTCGAGGATATCTGCGCCTGCATCCACAAAGCGGTGGGCTTGGGCTAATGCCTCCCCACCCCCCCCCTCGCCCCCCCCGCTTGCGGGGGGGGAATTAAAGGGGGGGGTTGGGGAGGGTAATAAACCATCGCCCGAAAAGCTATCGGGCGTGGCGTTGAGAATACCCATCACATAGGTGCGTTCGCCCCATGCGAGAGTTTGGTTGTTGATTTTGAGAGGTTGCATAAGCGCTAAAAGATCACCACCATGGCACTAAGATCACAAAGAAAAACTTTGCCCGCACTGTGCGCTGGCACACGTGTGTACTCTGCCTGCACTGTGCGCACATCGTCCCGATATCCTTCGGGAGGCACATGTATGTCTTTGCGGTGAAGCATTAAGCAAATTGATCCAGCGGCTTGGAGAGCCAGGATTCGGCTTCCTCGAGATCAGTATAGATGTGGATATCAGCTGCGAAATTCGTGTCGGCCAATGCAGCTACTTTGCGGATTGCGTTCGCAGCTTCCTCATTAGCAACCACAACAGCAAGACGAATTTTTCGCGCCGAGGGGTCGCTATTCAGACGGATTGCCGCGCGCAAGGCCTCTTCAGGCACATCTTCTACCTGACGCAAATCATATAAGTTGCGGGTCAGCCGATCGGCATCAAACAGGTGTTCTTCGGCAAACTTTTTCCAATGCACGACCGTCGCTTTTGAAAGATCAGTGAAAGTGTAGTGCATCCCGCCATCATTGCGGCGGACAACATGGTAGCCAATACCGGGCTCGTGTTTCCAGTTAAGGGGCTTTACGTCTGACATGGGAAACCTCCAGAAATTTTCTAAATTAAGTGGTGAAGTGATTATACCGAAAAAGGGGTGATTCCGCTGGTATCAACATCATTTAGCAAGGAATGCACACGCTGACCAAGGATGGGATGCTCAAGTTCCGGAGCGAGATCAGCCAGTGGTATGAGGACAAAAGCCCGCTCGTGCAAACGCAGGTGCGGGATGTGCAAATCATCTTCGCTGAGGACGAGATCATCATAAAAAAGGATGTCGAGATCGATCTGGCGGGGACCATAGCGGAAGGATTCAATCCGCCCCAATTCATCTTCCTGTTTTTTGAGATAAGTGAGTAATGCCCGTGGTTTTAGGCTTGTGGCAGCTTCAATGACCATATTCAGGAATGCAGGTTGGTCGGTGTAACCCCACGGCGGAGTCTCGTAAATGGTCGATTCACGGATAATATGCACATCTGGTGCGAGGGATTCGATGGCAGAACGCAGGTTGGCGAGGCGATCACCGAGGTTGGTGCCCAAAGCGATATAAATAATTGACATGAAATTTATGGGTAGGGGCGGGTCTCAGACCCGCCCTACAGTTTATACCCTTTCCAAAATTGTCGCGGTTGCCATGCCATGACCGATGCACATCGTCTGCAAGCCAAATCTGGCCTGGCGTCGCTGCATCTCGTGGACGAGTTTTGTCATCAGGATCGCACCCGTCGCACCGAGTGGATGCCCGTGGGCGATGGCGCCTCCGTTGACATTTACTTTCTCCATATTGGCATCAAGTTCTTTTGCCCAGGCCAAAACCACGCTGGCAAAGGCTTCATTGATCTCGATCAGATCCATATCATCCAGGGTCAGGCCATTGGTCATTTCAAGGACCTTTCTGGTTGCGGCAATGGTGCCATCGAGGGCCAGAATGGGATCGGTACCGACAGCGGTGCGCGTCAGGACGCGGGCGATGGGCATCAGGTTATATCGTCCAACGGCCTCGGCAGAGGCGAGCAGCAGTGCGCCCGCCCCGTCGCTGATCTGGGAGGCATTGCCCGCGGTAACAGTCCCATCCGCTTTGAAGGCAGGCTTAATGGTGCGCATCTTTTCGCGATCTGGGGGGCGACGGACGCCTTCGTCAGTGGAGAAAACTTCCCCGGAAGGGAGGGGTAAGGGGATGATTTGATCGTTGAAATATCCTGCGTCTATGGCGGCGGCAGCTTTCTCGTGTGAGCGGAACGCAAAATCATCCTGCTCGTCACGGGTCAGACTCCATTTTTCTGCCATCATCTCGGCACTTGTCCCCTGATGGACGAGGTCATAGGGAAAATCCTGCGGCCACGCCTCGGGATAATCCGCCCCAAGCACTTGATGGGACATCATCTCGGTCCCACCTGCAAGGACGAGACCGGCATCGCCCGCGAGAATGGCCTGCGCAGCAAAGTGGACCGCCTGCTGGCTGGAACCGCACATCCGGTTGATGCTGACGGCGGGGACCTCCACGGGAAAGCCGGCCTTGAGCGCGGCGAGGCGGGCCATATTTGCGCCCTGATCGCCGATGGGGGTGACGATGCCCCAGATCACATCGTCGATGCGTTTCGGGGCAATGCCCGCACGGCGGATGGCTGCCTCCATGACTTGAGCGGCAAGGTCAACAGGGGCAAGGGGATAAAGAGCCCCTTTTTCACGGCCCAGGCCAATCGCGCTGCGTACAGCGGAGATAATAAATACGTCGGTATCAGACATGGTATTTTCCTTTGAGAATGCTATACTTCGGCAAAGCTATTGTACAGGAAAAGCCTTGCGATTGAAACAAAATAACCCATGAAATTTTCAAAGATCATCCTGAGAAATAAAAATATAAATTTGTTATACGAAGCAAGAATAATTATGGATAGAATTTTGGGGTTAGATTTTGAAGTTGAAATTCAAGCAGAAGAATTGGGCTATGATCCGAAAAATGTGGACCGCACCTCTCCGTCCGGGAATCATTATTTGGTACAGGTATTGCACGATCATAATATTACAGATAAGGACTCTATTGTGGATGTAGGCTCTGGAAAAGGCAGTGCAATGAGATCCATGCTAAAGTTCCCCTTTGCGAGAGTTGATGGGGTGGAGTATTCAGAGCATATTGCGAGAATAGCGATAAGAAATTTCGAGAAATTAAATGTGGAAAGAAGTGATGTCTTTATTTGCGACGCTTCGACTTTTCAACACTATACTCGCTATAATTATATTTATTTCTATAACCCCTTTCCCTCTGAAATTATGGTTAGAGTTATGCGAAAAATAAACCGGTCCATCCAAAGAACCGATAGAGAAATAATAATCATTTACAATAATCCGATTTATCATGAAATCATTATTGGCAAAAAAGTATTTTCCAGAATTGCGATATATCCGGCTGAGTGGGGTCATCAAATGTATATATATTCAAATAGAAAAGGAAAAGATTCCAGGATAAATCGTTAAGAAATTGCTCCACCTGCCCCCTCGCACAGCATCCTGTAAGGGCTCAGGTAACCTTGATGACAATAGACATTTGTTTTTGGGGGATGAAACTTATATTATTTGGATAATAATGATTTTCATGAGCAGTTGCCAGTAAAATACCGCCGTCATATAATAGGTTATTAAACAAATTGGTTAAATTCAGCATTTGCGATATTGCTCTTTGTGAAGAAAAGAATGG
>NZ_CEYOSI010000067.1:0-16084 GCF_982879505.1 Candidatus Desulfolinea nitratireducens | reverse complement strand
ACGACATAAACCGGAATTAGTGGATGCTTTCACCGGAATCCGCATGGATTACGAGAGAAACGGGAGTCTACTCATATTTGTTCTACGAAAACAGATCTTTTTCCTAATTTAGATGAATACCAATCTTGAGGATTACCCCATTCTAATAGCGCAGGATGGTCCCCTAAAGGGGGAGCGCTGGACGCTGGATCACACCCTTGTTTTGGGGCGTGATGCATCCTGTGATCTGACTATCCCGGACCGGAAAATTTCCCGTTACCATGCTCGCCTCACACCCACCTCCGATGGCGTGTTGCTGGAGGATATGGGTAGCAAAAATGGGACTTATTGCAATGGCGAAACCGTGGATGCCCCTTTAATTTTACAAGATGGCGATTTTGTGCAAATCGCAGTTACCCAAAAATTCATGTTTCTCGTCTCAGACGCGACCATGCCCCTGACAGATAATAACACCCGCATTGGCCGCCTGATGATAGATTTACGTTCCCGCCGTGTTTTGGTAGACCAGCAGCAAGTCACACCTTCGCTTTCAGCCCAACAATTCCGTTTATTGTGGCTTCTCTACGAACAGCAGGGCGATGTCGTTCCCCGCCCGGACCTGGTGAATGCTGTTTGGGGTGAGGATGAGTCCCTCGGCGTCTCTGATCAGGCACTCGATGCCCTTATCCGCCGTCTGCGCGACAGACTGGCTTCCCACGACCCACGCCATCAATATATCGTCACCGTCAGAGGGCATGGGATCAAGTTGGATAACCCGATTGAATAGCCAAGTACAAATGATCTAAATATTATGACAAACTCATACTAAAGCTTATAAAGCAGATTGATCCCAGCCCCCCTGTAGTCCCCCCTTTCCCAGGGGGGACAGTTCTTTTAATGGGACTTTGGAGCAGCAAAGCTGCTCCAAAGTCCCGAAGAATCATTCCTCCCCCGCTCAGCATATTAATTTATTTAAAAATTTATAGGGCGGGGGAGGGTAGGGTGGGGGCAAAATGAACCAGTGTCTAAAAATCACACCTTCAATAGATTCGATACGAGGTGTGTCAAAATTCTATTTATATTACTTCTACCCCATATTTTTCTGCATCGTAAATTTCAGCACCGCGCTGTAGACTTTCTCCATCTGCTCGAACATCTCTTTCTCTTGTGGAGAGGGCTCTTTTTCCTGACCCTGCGATTGTGCCACGATTCCGCCCAGGGTTTGGAGCAACTCGTCGTTGATCTTCTCTTCGTTTTCCTTGATAACCTTTGCCAGCGCCTCGTCACCTTGCGCTGCGATCAATTTCTCAATGAACTCATAATCAGGTTGTGGTCCACTCGCCTTTTGAAGCACTTCTACCACCTGCTGTAATTTTGCCAGTAAAGCCTCATCTTTATCCTCGGTCGCCTTATGCAGCATCGATTCCAAAACCTGGATAACACCCTGATCGAAACTCTGTAAATTTGCTTCGGTTGCTCGGCCAATATCTTCCTGTTCCAAAAGGGAGTTCAGAAATCCCTGCGCCTGTTTTATGCGCTCTTCAATCTGGCGATCGATCTCGTTGACTTGATCCAGAAGGCGCTCACGCAGGTCTTCCAGTTCCTTCCGTTTTTCTTCATCTTTTTCGGCCTCAATGCGTTCTGTCAACTGCTGGAAAAAGACATAGTCCAAACCCTGGCGTGCCATTCGAACCAGGGCCTGCACACGTGATTCGTTCGGGGCATCGACGATCAGATCAAGTAAATTTTCGCGGGTCAATTCCTCGCCCAAGGCTTCAATTGATTTGGCGGCAGCATCCATTTCTTGCATCGATTCCTGGAGTTGTTTACCAAGCTCGGTTTCGTCGAGCAGGAGCTTTTCGAGCGATTGCATCTGTTCCGCTGTCTCTGCCTGTCCACTGGATGCGGCGGCCTGACGGAGTTGCCCGAAAAGACCAAAGAACTGCTCATCAAAAAGACTCTCATCCTGCTTGATGAGCTCCTTGCGGGCCTCATCATCCTTGGCAGTGAGCAATTTCTCGATCACGTTAACGCGATCCTGCTGCCCTTTGATCATTTCAGGAGTGATCCCGTCTGCGCCGAGGATGCGTTCCATCAGACTTTGATAAGTAAAAAAGGTTTGCGGGCTGAGCAAATAGCCTTTTCGATTTGCAGGGGCTAAATTATTTGTGATCTTCGTGATCAGCGGGCCAACAATCCGCTCCTGCTCGTTGACGGGCATCGCCAATTCAGGTGGAAAATAGGTAAGCAGTAAATCTTTTTCATTGTCGTGATAAACAATGGGGGTTGCCAATGGACCTTCGTACCCGCAGGTTTGGCAGCGGGCGACATTCGAAATGCCTCCGAGCAAACGTTGCTTGGCAGCGGGATCAGAGGTAACATCAAATAGTTGTTCAATATTCACTGCGATGGGTTGTTTACATTGGGGACATGCAATTTGTTGTTGGGGCATGGATATTCCTTAATATAATCTGCTGTATTTGCGAGGAAGGCTTTTGCCTGACGACGCAATCTTGTTGTAAATATGAGACTGCTTCGTCGCATACCTATGCTCCTTGCAGAATCATATTCTGTTTTTTCACAGGGCCAATTGTACTCGCTAAATTTCCTCTTTTTGTAGGAAATTTATAGATATCTTTATTTTAAAAGGCCCCGTTCCCTTCAAGGGAACGGGGCCTTTCGTTTGTAGACTGCAACGTCCCCAGGTTATTGCAAAAAAACCTGCGGGACGTTTTCTGTAACTGATTTCTAACTCCAAACTACTTCAAGTACTTCTTCAAAAATTCTCCCGTATAAGATTCCTTAACTTTGCAAATCTCCTCCGGTGTTCCAGCCGCAACCAATGTACCGCCGCGATGCCCACCCTCAGGTCCCAGATCAATGATCCAATCGGATGTTTTGACGATATCCGGATTATGTTCGATGATCAGCACTGAGTTGCCCCCGTCCACAAGGCGCTGCAGCACCTCGATCAGCTTATGGACATCGGCGGCGTGCAAACCCACCGAAGGTTCATCCAGCACATAGAGGGTCCGTCCGGTTGAGCGTTTTGAAAGTTCCTTTGACAATTTCACGCGTTGGGCTTCGCCGCCTGAAAGAGTTGGCGCAGGTTGCCCGATCCGGATATATCCCAGCCCGACCTCGCTCAATGTTTCCAGCTTTTTGACCATCTTCGGGAAAGCCTCAAAGACCTCCAGCCCTTTCTCAATGGTCAAATCGAGCACATCGGCGATGCTGTTTCCTTTGAATTTCACCTGCAGTGTCTCGCGATTGAAGCGTGAACCGTGGCAAACATCGCAGGGCACATAGACATCTGGCAAAAACTGCATCTCGATCCGTAACTGTCCCTGCCCCTGACAGGCCTCGCAGCGTCCGCCATGCACATTGAACGAGAAACGCCCGGGTTTATAACCGCGCACCTTGCTCTCTGGCAGTTGGGCAAAGAGTTTCCGCATTTCGTCAAACAGGCTGGTATAAGTCCCTGGATTTGACCGGGGCGTGCGCCCAATCGGAGACTGGTCAATATTGATGACCTTATCAAGATATTCCAGCCCTTCAATACGCTCATGTTCAGCCGGTAATGTGCGGGCACGATGTAAATTCTGTGCCAACGCCCTATACAGAATATCGACCATCAGCGTGGATTTTCCTGAGCCGGATACGCCGGTGATGCACACAAGTTTAGCAAGCGGGATGTCGACGTCAATATTTTTGAGATTATTTGCCCGGGCGCCAAAAACAGTGAGATGATTTCCGTTACCCGTCCGGCGTTTGTCCGGAACCGGAACTTGCTTCCGGCCAGAGAGATATGCTCCGGTAATTGAAGTGGGGTGCGCCAATATCGCCTCGGGAGTCCCCTCGGCAACCACCTCCCCGCCATGTTCCCCGGCAGCAGGCCCAAGGTCAATGATCCAATCGGCGGTGAGCATTGTCTCCTCATCATGTTCGACGACGAGGACTGTATTCCCCAAATCCCGCAACCCCTCCAATGTCCTCAAGAGACGGGCATTGTCGCGGGGATGCAGGCCAATCGAAGGCTCGTCCAAAACATAAAGAACGCCGACCAGCTGTGAACCAACCTGCGTTGCCAAACGGATGCGCTGTGCTTCGCCACCCGAAAGACTGCCCGCCGAACGATTGAGTGTCAGATAATCGAGGCCAACATTAACGAGGAAGCCCAGCCGGGACATGATTTCTTTAATAATGCGTTCGGCAATGATTTTTTCCCGCGCACCAAAGGGGGATTTTTTACTATTGAGCGTTTCGACCCATTGGAGGGTGTCTACGACGGGCCAGGTGGTGATCTCGATAATATTTTTTTCGCCAACGGTGACAGCGACAGCTTCAGGACGCAAACGTGCTCCGCCACAGGCTGGACATGGCTGTTGCGACATGAATTCACCGATCCGATTGCGCATATATTCTGAGTTGGTTTCGCGGTAGCGCCGTTCAAGATTGCCGACCACTCCCTCAAAGCTGCGCTGGAATGTAAATTCATTCCCTTTGGCATTCTGGTATTTCATCTCAACTTCAGCACCCTTTGTGCCGTGGAGGATGATCTCACGTTCCTTTTCATTTAGCGCGCTGACGGGTTTATCGAGATCAATTTTATAGTGTTTTGCAGCTGCTTCGAGACTCTGCCAATAGTAACCACCCTCTTCGCGAGGACCGCCCCATTCGGATGCGCCAATCGCCCCTTCGTTCAGGGATATTTCAGAATTTTGAATAAGCAGATTGGGATCGATCTCGAGTTTATGCCCCAATCCCTGGCATTCGGGGCAGGCCCCGTGGGGGGTATTGAAGGAGAAAGTGCGTGGGGCGATCTCGGCGATGCTGGTGCCGTGTTCGGGGCAGGCGAGATGTTCGGAATAATGATACTCGGTATTCGATGATTCGATATTCGTTTCTTTTGCATCCATCGTCGAATTTCGAGTACTGAGTATCGCCGTCGTTAAATACCCATCTCCAAATTTGAGCGCTGTTTCAACGGAATCTGTCAGTCGGGTACGTGACGCGAGAGCTTCTTCCTCTTCTTCATGATGCCGAATAACGAGTCGATCCACAACCGCTTCGATGGTATGAATTTTGTAGCGGTCGAGGGTGATCTCGTCATCAAGGGAGTGAACTTCCCCATCCACGCGGACACGAGCGAAACCAGCCTTGCGGATTTCCTCGAAAACGGCTTGATAGGTACCCTTGCGTCCACGCACGAGCGGAGCCAGTACGAGAATCCTGCTTTCGTCCGGGAGCGATTCAACCTTGTCAACGATCTCTTGTGCCGATTGCTTGACCACTTCCCGTCCACACTCTGGGCAGTGGGGGATGCCAACCCTCGCGAAAAGCAAGCGCAGATAATCATAAATTTCGGTTACCGTCCCCACAGTGGAGCGGGGGTTGTGGGAGGTGGATTTTTGATCAATTGAAACTGCTGGAGAGAGTCCCTCGATATATTCAACATCCGGCTTATCCATCTGTCCGATGAATTGACGCGCATAAGCTGAAAGAGACTCGACATAACGTCGTTGACCCTCAGCGAAAATTGTGTCGAAGGCGAGGGACGATTTGCCTGATCCGGATAACCCGGTGATGACAACTAATTTATCACGCGGGATCTCAACGGTGATATTTTTAAGATTGTGGACGCGGGCACCAACCACGCGAATAACATTAGAGGCCATAGAAATACCTTTGATTTGGGATGGGTGAATTATAGCACATTTGTTTCATTATTGTCTCATAAACGCAAGAAATTAAGTATACCAGCCCTGTCAAGGTTGACTTTCCTGGTAGTAATAAGGGACGGCTTTTTTCGTGTGTAATTAAAATAATGATCTGCTCTGGCTGGCTTTGTAATCCAGCGATTTTCCTGTGAAAGCAGGGATTACCAATCCCTGCAGAGCCATTGCAATGCCACTTTGATACACACCTATTTAGCCACTCCCTTAATAAAGGTAGGCAATCGCATCTAAATAAATTCATCAATAATTCGCTGTTAAAATAATAATTTCAGCCGTCGGTGCGGGATTAATCCCTGCCTCAAAATATGGGAGTCGGATCAACCCGGCTCTTTTTAGTCCGGAGGGCTTTCATACCCTGTGGGGCATTTTGATCTGAGGAAGGACTTTCGCGCCGCATCCTTTGGGGCAGTCCGTGCGGAAAAGAGAAAAAACTATGTTTTTGATTTATATGCGATTGCCCCAGTAATAGGGACTAGCTAAAAGTCGGAAGCAGAAAAAGGATATGAAGTTGCGAGAATCGTAGCGACAAAACAATCAGCATTCGCAAAAGCAATTCTTTTATTTAATATCTATCCTAAAATTCGTTATGAAAGGATGTCAGATTTGCATTGCACTTCGCAAGTGCGTACCCAAAGGGCATGCTATTGCAAGTCGGGTTTTCAATGGGTATATTTTTTTGCTCGAAGCCGATGGTCAACGCATCATCTAATAATCCGCAGATGTTTTTTCTTGGGGTTCTGAAGCTCTTTGGGTATTTCATGCCGATTAGGTATAATTGCTCCGCTCCACCCTTGACCGTAACTAACCAGTACCCTATAGTTTATTACCATAAATATATATGAAACTTAGCGAAATTTTTAGTTCCACCCTTCGAAAAGCCCCCACCGACGCAGAAAGCGCATCCTATCAGTGGATGGCACGTGGTGGTTATATCCGTGCAACCAGCGGCGGTGATTTCGTAACCCTGCCCCTCGCTCAGCGTTCGCTGAACAAGCTTAGGGCCAGACTCCGTCACGAAATGGATTCACGCGGAGGACAAGAGATCGGCCCGCATGCGAATATCCTTAGCCTGGCTGCCGGAGTAGTGCAGTCCTATCGTCAACTGCCGCGTATCCTGTACTCATACGAAGAGATCACACAGCAGGCACACCCCAGATCAGGTCTGTTTGGCGCTGCACACTCGCCGGCTCTCAAGATCCATGCCTTGACTGATTCGAAGGAAATTCAAAATAATTATCAAGTCAGTATTGAAAAACTTTTTGAAGAGTTATTAAAATTATTGGAAATTAACGCTTTGAAAACCGATCGTGGTGGCTATGCTTGCATCAATGAAAAAGGCAACACCAACTATATCCGCTGTCCGCAGTGTGGATATCTTGAATCACAAAAATATGCGCAGCGCGCAAAGAGCGCACTTTCAGCAGAAGAACCGCGCGAATTGGAAAAAGTCGCCACGCCCAACGCGCATACGATTGAAGCCTTGGCTGCGTTTTTAAATTTCCCAAAAGAGAAAACAGCCAAAGCGGTCTTTATGATCGTGGAAATTGATCATGAGGAAAAGTTGGTCTTTGCGATCTTGCGCGGCGATATGGATCTGAGCGAAGCCAAACTGGCCGCGGCTCTGAATGCGGATGCCTTGCGCCCTGCCACGGATGAGGAAATTCTTGCTGCAAATGCGGTCCCGGGATATGCTTCACCCGTTGGTGTAAAAGGTGTTCTGGTCGTAGTGGACGATTTGATTCCCGCATCGCCAAATCTGGTTGCAGGTGCGAACGAAGATGGATATCATCTTCTTAACGTCAATTATGGACGTGATTTCACAGCTGAGATTGTCACCGATCTGGCTTTGACACAGGCTGGCGACCACTGCCCCAAATGTAATACGAACCTGGCTCTGGTATCGGGAGTGGAATTGGTAGAGACTATTCCCATCAGCTCAGCAGAGCCTGCAACTTATACAGATGAGAATGGCAAGGATCAGCCTGTCTGGATGGCAAGCTGGACGCTTGATCTCGGTCGGACGCTGGCCGCCGTTGCCGAAAGCCATCATGACGAATATGGTCTGCTCTGGCCGCCGGCTGTTGCACCCTATGATATTCATCTGGTCTGGCTACCAAGCAAAAAGGTGGACACTCGTTCTGACGCCGAAGATATTTATTCAAATTTATCTACTACCGGATTCACCGTATTATTTGATGATCGCGATGAGCGCGCTGGGGTAAAATTCAACGATGCCGATCTGATCGGCTGTCCCGTTAGGATCACGGTTGGTGAGCGTACCCTGGAAGAAGGTTCTGTTGAGATCAAGTTTCGTTCTAAAAAAGAGAAAGAGTTGATCGAGATTGATGAAATTGCAAATTATGTATTGGAAAATCTGTAGTAAAAGTTGAGAAGTGAAAAGTGAAATTCACTCTTCACTCGTCAAGGTCCAAAAACCCTAATCATAAAAAATACCCCCTAATCCCTATGCCAAAACTCCCCATCCCCATGTCCTCCCCGGATCTGACCGATACAGAACGTCAGGCCGTTGCCAATGTGCTTGAGACACCCATTCTTAGCATGGGCCAATATGTAAAGGATTTCGAGCAAGCCTTCTGTGACCGAACCGGTGCAAAGCACGCCATTGCGGTTAATTCCGGTACAGCGGCGCTGCATCTTTGTGTTCGTGCTGCCGGGATCGGCGATGGTGATCTTGTCATTACGACACCCTTCTCTTTTGTCGCCTCTTCGAATGTGATGCTCTTTGAGAATGCGACCCCCGTTTTTGTGGATATTGATCCGCGCACCGGGAATATTGACCCTGAATTGGTCAAAGATGCAGTCGGGAATATCGGTAGATATCTCCCTCGCAAGGGCGCCAACCGCGATGCAAAGATCAAAGCCATTCTCCCGGTAGATGTTTTTGGTCAGCCTGCTGATATGGATCCGATCAAGGAAATTGCGAGGGAAAATGATCTCGTTGTGATCGAAGATTCATGCGAGGCCCTTGGCGCAGAATATAAGGGGCAACCGGCCGGAATGCTCGGGGATTTTGGCGTTTTTGCCTTTTATCCCAATAAGCAGATAACCACTGGCGAAGGCGGTCTGATCATCACAGATCATGAAGAAAACGCCGATTATATGCGTGCCCTCCGCAATCAGGGCCGTGCTCCCGGTGATACCTGGCTCACCCATACCCATCTTGGTTACAACTACAGACTCGACGAGATGTCGGCTGCGCTGGGCGTGGTGCAAATGTCTCGGTTGGATGAATTGCTTGATAAACGGGAGCAGGTTGCGGGCTGGTACGAGGCCCGCCTGAGTGAAATCCAGGATGTAGAGATTCAGTTCATCGAGAAATTTACCACGCGCATGTCGTGGTTTGTCTACGTTGTCCGATTTGATGCAACCATCGACCGGGATGCCCTTGCCCAAAAACTGATCGCGCGCGGTGTTCCCGTGCGCCCCTATTTTGCCCCCATCCATTTGCAACCCTATATGGTATCAAAATTTGGCTATCAACCTGGTGATTTTCCCATTACTGAAGATCTGGGGAATCGTGGTCTGGCGCTCCCATTTTCAGGCGTGATGAGCGAAGCGCTGGTTGAACAGGTTTCGCAAACCATAGCTGAGGCATTGCTGGAGAAATGACCGAGGGCATTTTTTATCCGCCGCGCCAACGTGGCATGGTAGTTCTTGGCATTTTGTTAACTTTGCTGGCAGGCATATTTGCCTGGGGCTCCTGGAATGCATCCCAGGCTGAAGTGGGGCCAGTCTTTATGATTCAAATCTTACTCACGCTGGCAGTTGCTCTCCCTCTACCTCTAATCGCTTATCGTACCTACGCTCTCATACGTGCCAATTATCATCTTGGACGCGACAAACTGATATTTAGCTGGGGCCTGCGCATCGAGGAAATCCCGCTGACCGATATTGAATGGGTGCGTCCCGCCACCGATTTGACGGTTCCACTCCGACTGCCACGTTTTCGTTTGCCGGGATCGATCCTGGGTCTGAGGCGTCATCCCGATCTGGGGACGGTTGAGTTTTTAGCATCAGATGTGGAAACCCTGCTCCTAGTGGCAACCGCAAAACGTGTTTTTGCCATTTCACCCGCAGATCCTCGCCGCTTCGCCCGTGATTTTCAACTTGCCACCGAATTGGGGAGTTTAGCCTCAACCCCGGCAATTTCAACCTACCCTTCCTTTATCGTCGTTGAGGCCTGGAATAGCCTGCTGGCTCGTTACCTCTGGTTGAGCGGTCTTTTGCTTAATATTGGACTCCTCGCCTGGACAAGTATTCTCATCCCTGGTTTGGAGAGCATCACCCTTGGCTTCAATGCAACCGGCGTACCCCATGCACCTTTCCCCCCCGTACAATTAATGCTTTTACCCTTTATCAGTTTTGCCCTCTTCGTGGTCGGCTGGATTGCAGGCTTATATTTCTATCGCTGGGAGGAACAACAGATTTTAGCCTTTATCATCTGGGCCTCCGGAACGCTGACCGGAATCCTGTTTCTCGTCGCAGTACTTTTTGCGATTACACCGCCTACATAACCCTCAATATTCATAAATCTAATATGCCCAAATTATTTCTCGGATTCATCTTCGCCCTGATCATCTCCATTCTCGCCTATAAAGCCAAAAGCCTGGACAAAAGCGGGGCCATCGCTGCCACCCTTGAAGGCACGCTAATCTTCGGTCTCGGTGGCTGGGAGTGGGCAATTTTGCTGTTAACCTTTTTTATTTCTTCCAGCGCGCTTTCCAAGATGTTCAAAAAGCGCAAAGCCCATTTACAGGAAAAATTTGATAAAGGCAGTCGTCGCGACGCGATGCAAGTGTTCGGAAATGGGGGGCTTGCTGCTCTTTTCGCTGCGCTGCATTTCTTTTATAGCGATGCACTCTGGCCCTGGCTGGGATTCGCTGCAGCGTTAGCTGCTGTTAATGCCGATACATGGGCAACCGAATTGGGCGTGCTTGCAAAATCCCAGCCAAGGTTGATTAGCAACCTGAGGCAGAAGGTGGAAAAAGGGACCTCGGGTGGCGTCTCTGTGACAGGCACCTTGGCCTCTTTAGCTGGGGCAGCTTTGATCGGTATCCTCGCGGGATTATTTTCCTCATCTGGAAGTATTTTTCCTATCTTTATGCTGATTACCTTAGCCGGGTTACTCGGCGCCCTCTTCGATTCACTTCTCGGTGCGACCATACAGGCAATATACTACTGTCCTATTTGCGAGAAGGAAACCGAACGCCATCCCCTGCATCTCTGCGGCTCAGAGACGCGTTATTTCCGGGGTTGGAAATGGCTGACGAATGATTGGGTTAATTTTGCCTGCGCCGGCTTTGGGGTATTGGTCGCTTTCACTTCCTTGCTTCTTTAATCACAAAATCTACCATTCGGGCGGGGATATCAACACCAGTTGTCTCGATACTATTTCTGAATTCCATCGTATGATTTACTTCGTTGACAGTAAATCCTTCTTTTGCTTCAAAAAGGTCGATCGCTAATAAGCCTCCGCCCATCGCGCGTGCTGTTTGACGGCAAATTTCATCAAGTTCAGGCGTCAGTGGACAATTGGTAGCAACCCCACCCCGTGCAGTGTTCGTGATCCAATTCTCAGATGAGCGGTAGATCGCTGCAATTGGCTCCTCTCCAATTACAAAGGCGCGGATATCACGTCCAGGTTTGTTGATATATTCCTGGACATAAAAAACCTTGTGACTGACACCAAGCGAGGCTTTATGTTCGATGACCGCTTCTGCCATCTCGTGGCTTTCCACGCGAGCCAGCAGACGTCCCCATGAGCCGACAACGGGCTTTAATACGCAAGGATAGCCCATTGCATCTGTCGCTGACAACGCAGCATCTAAGTCGAAAGCCATCAGCACACGAGGCGTGGGGATATTTTTTTGCTCCAGAATTTGGCTGGTGATATATTTATCGCCGCATTTTTCAGCGACAGCCGAGGGATTAAGAACGGGAATTCCATGCGACTCGAAGATACGCGAGACATAGAGGCCGCGTGAGTTGGAGATAGAGCGTTCGAGAACCACATCAACATCTGCGGGGAGTTTTGAAATATCAAAGTATTGCTTCCCATCGTTGATGCGGACAACCTCGATTTCAGGGCGTGCTTCAAATTCTTTAAGGAGTAACTTTTCTTCTACACGTAGACGAGAGTAAAGAAACCCAACACGAATCATAATAACTCCTTTTGAAAAACAAAAAACACGCTCTCCGATGTCGGAGAGCGTGTTTGGTTACAGATCAATACGTGCTAATGCACGCTTTTTTATGAAATCTACTTTAACCAGACACTGCCCACAAATCCAATCACCGAAGGTGCAGATGCGGGCCGGGGTTTAACCTTAGCCTGAAAGGGAAAAATACCATAAGTTGAAATCATATTGGGCGACATTCTACCACTATAACGTGATTAGTCAAGAAAAACGGCAATATTATGTAGGGCAATCGCATCTAATTATTGTCCCTGTAGAACTTTGAGCAGATATTCGTTATTCCATGCTGCTTGTAGTTGCTTTGCCCGTACACCACCTTCGGCTGATTTCTCCTGCTTGAGTAAATTGAGTGCAATATGCCTGAGCACAGCAAAGTTTTCAGCGGCATGACCATTGCGAACACGACTATGGTCTTCTTTTAGCGCAACATCCAAAACCCAGTGGAGTTCATTTTCGATGCTCCAATGCCGTCGAGCAACCTTTAATAGATGTTTAGCGTTGCTTGGCAAGCTAGAGATGTAATATCTGGTTTTGACAGTGGTCTTTTTAGTGGTTATTCTCGTTGACCTAACCATAACTATACTTTTCAAGCCCTTCCACTTGGCAGTGCTTTTCAGACTTTGAACGTACTCCGGTTCTGAAATACTCCAGCATTCTCGAATTTCTATGCGTCCATGCCCTTTGTCGGTTGTTTCTGCATGGTCATAAGCAACATCTTTGAAACCGTTTTTCTGGTCATACTCAAAAAGCCAGGCAATCTCTTGACGAAGTGTCTTTTGGTTATCTTTCACACTCAACAGATAGTCTGCTCCAGCATCTATGATCGCTTTTGCAATTTTCGTTTGTGTGCCAATAGCATCTATCGTAACGATACAGCCTTCTAAAGATAGGAGTTTGAGTAATTCAGGAATCGCAGTAATTTCATTGCTTTTATCATCAACTTTGCGTTGTCCTAAAACAAGCTCATTCGCTTCTGCCCAGGCACTAACCATATAAATTGCCTTTTTACCAAGATAATGATCATGAGAACCACGCAATTGTTTTCCATCAATAGCAACAACTTCCCCCTTGGTGAGTTTCTGAATACTCTCTACCCAACTATGAAAACCCTCTTGGAACTCTTTAGGGTCTAACAATGAAAATACCCGACCAAAAGTATCGTGCGATGGAATGCCGTTCGGCAATTCTAAAAAGGTCTTTAGCCAATCTATCTTGCTTTTCCCATAGTTTTCTATGTCCACCCAGCCTTCTGCGCCACTGATGATTGCGCAAATCGCTATTGAGATAATAGATAGCAGTTTATGGTCTTTGGTACGGTCTATCCGTGGGTCTCTAACTCCTGAAAAATGTTCTTCCAGCTTGTTTAGTGGTGTGTTCTTCATCTCTGTTATCCTCCGATAATGAGGATAACAGAACCCAACAACTAATTTAGATGCGATTGCCCTACAATATTATGGGCTTATAGACCTTGACTTTATGTAATAGAATTCATACGAAGAACGCTTGTCGAGCAAAATTATTCAGGTACAATAATATTATGAATATTCCTCATGGTCCACTCCTGGTTGTAGAAGATGTGCCTAATATCCTTGAACTGCTTACTGTCACCCTGCGTTTTAAGGGATATCCTGTCATCACGGCAGTAAATGGAGAAGAAGCACTTGAAGTGATCGCCAAAGAGCGCCCAGCATTGATCATTACGGATATTCTCATGCCGAAACTGGATGGCTATGCCTTTGTCCAGAAATTACGTACTGATATCAAGACGCATGATATCCCGATTATATTTCTGTCGGCCACATACGTTACTGAAGAAGACAAATCCTTTGCGCTTAGTCTTGGTGCATCGCGTTTTATCGAAAAACCGATTGATACCGAAGATTTTCTCCTTACGATTGCTGAGTTACTAACGCAAGGTCCTGCCACCGTCCCGCAGCCCCTTGAGGATGACAAGTTTTACTCAGGCTATCAAGATAGACTTGAAAATAAATTACGTCATAAAAATACTCAAATTACTAGAACCGAGCGCTTGCTCAAGACCTTGCCAGAAGATCAAATCCCTGCATTTGAGCAAATTCTTGAGCAAGCCAACCGCGACAGATCTGAAATTCGTGCTGAATTAAAGGAAATCGAGATCATTCTCAAGAATTTTCCCGACAAAACAAATTAATGACCTCCCCAACACTGGCTGGAATTGAAAAGCTGGCACGAAATGCCGGCGCAATTTTGCATACTGGCTATAATAAAAACCATCAAATAGACTATAAAGGAGCAATAGATCTCGTAACCGAGGTTGATCGTCAATCTGAGGAATACCTCATTCAGGCGATTTTGAAAGAATTTCCGGACCACTATATTCTTGCCGAAGAAAGCGGTATTGTGGACGGCAACGACGAGCATATTTGGTATCTTGACCCACTGGATGGGACGGTTAATTACGCACATCATATCCCCATTTTCTGCGTTTCAATTGCTTATGCTCACAAGCGGACGATGAAATTTGCTGCCGTTTACGACCCAATGCGTGACGAAATGTTTACTGCCGAACGTGATCGGGGTGCGTGGTTGAACGGGGAGGGGTTGCAAATCTCAGGCACGAGTGAACTCGAACGAAGCCTGCTTGTCACCGGTTTTCCCTACGATATGTGGGATACTCCCAACGACAACCTGGCTGAATTTGGTCGCTTTACCAAGCTGACACAAGGTGTCCGTCGCCTTGGCTCTGCGGCCCTTGATTTATGTTATGTGGGCACTGGTCGATTTGATGGTTATTGGGAGCGTTCTCTCAAAGCTTGGGATGCTGCAGCAGGTGGTCTTGTTGCTGAAGAAGCAGGTGCCAAAGTCACCAACCTGGATGGTGGCCCCAGCTATATTTCCTCGCCACAATCGATTATCGCAGCCCCACCGATATTGCATGAAAAGATGATGGCAGTGATAAACAAGGTCTGACTATTGTCAAATACACGAGCATTGCAGCTGCAAGTAAAATCCTGATATAGCGTGTACAATATAGGGGTGAAGGATATGAGCCTATCTGCTGAAATCCCTATTAGCCGCACAAAAATAATTGTGCCAGAACGACGCTCCGATTTTCTCTCTCGGAAGCGTCTGTTGGCATTAATGTACCAACTGGTTGATAAAAAACTAACGCTCATTTCAGCCCCAGCAGGATATGGGAAAACTTCGGCTTTGATTGATTTTGCCCATCAAAGTGATTTACCAGTCTGTTGGCTTTCGCTGGATACTCTTGATAAGGATCCACAACGATTTATCGGGTACTTTATCGCGGCGCTTTCACAGTGTTTTCCAAGTTTTGGCGGACAGGCGGAATCTCTACTTACCAAGATAACATCATTCGAACCGGAGCAGATGGAAGGCCTTGTTGTTACACTGGTCAACGATCTATACGAACATGCTCGTGAGCACCTTGTCGTAATCCTGGATGATTATCATCTTGTCGATTATGTTGAAGAGATACAGCACTTTATTAATCGCTTTGTTCAACTTGTTGATGAAAATTGTCATTTGATCATTTCATCTCGCGCGCTGATAGCGATTCCAGATCTGCCTCTTATGGTTGCGCGTCAACAGGTAGATGGCTTGAGTAATCAGGAGCTTGCCTTTCAAGCAGATGAAATTCAGGCACTTTTTGAGAAAAACTATCAGACGAGCCTCTCAAAAAGCGCTGCCCAAGCCTTAGAGAAAGAGAGTGAGGGCTGGATCACCGGGTTGCAGCTCTCCAGTATGGCTACCCAGCAAGGGGAGACTGATCTTCCTAGAATTAATCGCACAACAGGAGTAGGTTTATTTGAATATTTTGGTCATCAGATTCTGGAACAACAACCTAAAGAAATGCGTGACTTTCTATTGCGCAGTTCCCTTATGGGGGATTTTGATGCTGAATTTTGTGAGGTTGTTCTCTCCAGCTTCACACCAGAACCTCGAGATTATTCTGAACTGATCCATACAATTTTCCAAAATAATCTTTTTGCTCTTCCTGTTGGTACAGGTGGAAAATGGATTCGATACCATCATCTCTTCCAGGACTTCTTGCAAACGATCTTGAACGAGGAAGAGCCAAAACTGGTTGAGGCATTATATTATCGAATGGCTGAGGTCCATGCAGAACGAGGTCAGTGGGAAAAAGCC
>NZ_CEYOSI010000066.1:5108-16168 GCF_982879505.1 Candidatus Desulfolinea nitratireducens | reverse complement strand
CAACGCTCTGCGTTGGGGTATTGTAGACAAGCTACAACGCAGAGCGTTGCGGCGAGAAAAAAGGTATTTTGCGTAAGTCCTGATAAAGTATCAATAGAAGTGAAAAAGCATGGATTGGGAAGAAATTATAAGCACGCAATGGATTGGGATTGGAATCTCAATCCTGATCATTCTTTTTACGGTTTTTCTAGGACGCTGGCTGATCAAGATGCTGTTCAGCCGCATTATTCGTCGTTTTACCCGCTCTACAAAAACCACATTCGATGATGTCCTGTTGGATACATTAACAGCACCCCTCTATTGGCTGGCCGTAGTCTATGCATTCCAGTTTTCTCTTACCCGTCTGGATTTTTTTGTTTCAGCACTCAGCTTTAATCTTGAGCCAACCTTCTATGTGCTCTATTGATTGACCGGTTTTTCCATAACATGGAGATTGGTTTCCAATATTGGCAAATGGTACGAAAAGCAATTGAGCTCTACGGACGAGGTAGAGCTTGCTGAGCGATTAATGCCTTTTTTGAGACGCGTGCTCTTGATCTTGGTAGTGGTTATTTTTGCGATCATTTTGCTGGATTTTTTTGAGATTGAAGTCGGTGGTATGGTTGCCACCTTGGGGATTGGTTCACTTGCAATTGCTCTTGCAGCGCAAGCGGCTTTATCCGATACTATCAGCGGATTCGTAATTATGATGGATCGCCCCTATAGAATTGGAGATCGGATTGAAGTACAGGATTTGAGTACCTGGGGGGATGTGGTTGATATCGGGCTGCGCAGTACGCGCATCCGCACCCTTGATAACCGCATGGTGATTATACCAAACTCAGTTATGTCCAAGAGTCTGATTGTCAACCATTCCTTTCCCGATACGCAATATCGTATCCAGATCCATATTGGGATTGCCTATGGTTCAGATATTGAGCAGGCGCGCCAGATCATTGTGGATGCGGTGCGCCAGGTTGAGGGGGTTTTGCCAAATCGCCCCGTGGAAGCGTTATTTCTGGAATTTGGTGATTCAGCAATCACCTTCCGGGTCCGTTGGTGGCTCGAGTCCTATATTGATACGCGACGTATGTTCGATAGGGTTAATACGGCCATATATAACAGCCTGAACAAAGCCGGGATTGTCATCCCCTTCCCGCAGAGGGTGATCACATACAAAAAGGATCCTGCAAAAGACCCGGGAAGCGTTGAGGTCTTTCCGAAAAAAGAATAAAATATGGCTTAAATCAAAAGGCTCCGATTTCTCAGTCGGAGCCTTTTGATTTAAGCCATGAGGGGTTATACGGGTTGAATTGAATCGTATAGCATTTTGTCAAATCCGGCCTTCTGCTCTTCGGTTTGACCTTCCATAAGATCCTTATGTACCACACCACCATGAGCCATGGCTTTTTGTAATGTTTCTTCTTTATTTTCCCCAGTTGCGGAAAATTCGCAATCAATCCCAAGATCCTTGCAAGCAAACTTATGCATTATTTCTCCTTTTCTTCAAATACCAATAAAAACGTACAATCTTATAATAGCACAACTCAGGTCGGATTTGTATTAATCTAGACTTAGAGATTGATAAGAGTAGACTCAATTCTGCAGGATGGTATTATTTCTGTGTAGAGGGCACTTACACTATGCCAACAGAAAAAGAAGTCTATCAAAAATATGCTGATCAGTATGAACGCCTTATCCAGCGTGAGGATTATCAGGGCAATATCCTGCGAGAAATCGAGAAACTCGTTTCGCTCGAGGATTTGGACGTGGTCGACCTCGGTGTGGGGACGGGGCGGCTGGAGCTTTTGTTATCTGGCGGTTTGGAGCGGTGAGGGGTGGAAATCCGCGTTGGACGATGGACTCAAAGAGATCCGGCGAATTTTACGGCCGGGCGGAAGTGTGATCATTTTTGAAACAATGGGTACGGGAAACGAGAAGCCGAATCCACCGGAGCATCTTGCTGGCTATTTCGAATGGCTTGCTGAAGCAGGTTTCCAGTCAAGTTGGCTGCGGACAGATTATCAATTTTCATCACTGGAAGAGGCCGAAGAGCTGGCTACTTTTTTCTTTGGCGAAGAGATGGGGAAAAAAGTTGTTAAAGAAAACTGGCAAATATTGCCGGAATGTACCGGAGTTTGGTGGCGGAGTTGTGACTAATAAAAGACTTCCGAAGTTTTTGTGTTCAGAGATATTATTCCCTGGTTAGCACATGTGTGACCGCAGTAGCTGCTGGCCCGCCCAACGATTGGATCAGGGCGACTTCGTCCGTCCTGTTCTCGGCCCTGAGCCTGCTGGCTGCTTCGACAGCCTGGTAGACACCCGTAGCACCGCCAGGGAAACCACGCGCCTTCAAGCCACCACTGGTGGCGCAAGGAATTGATCCATTTAGTGCGATCTCGCCATCGCGGGCCAACTCCCAGCCTTTGCCACGTTCGGCAAATCCAGCCGCTTCTAATGAAAGGGCGGCGTAGATCGAGTAGGCATCGTGATATTCAAAGAAGCTGATCTGTTCGCGAGTCACGTCTGCCTTTTGGAGCGCTGCTTCAACGGAACGTTTCGCTGCGTCAAAGCTTAGCGGATCACGCCTGTCGTGCAGGCTCAGCATTCCTGAAGAGGAAGCAGACCCGGAGATCCGGACGAGCGGATGATGAGAATTAGCAGGCAAAAGTTTGGAGCGAGTCAAAATGATCGCGGCTGCGCCATCCGCTGTAGGCGCGGCATCAAATATATTTAGCGGTTCGCTGATCATACCCGCGCGCGCGTAGGTCTCGGCCTTGATCGCACGTTGGAACATGGCGTTGGGATTGGATACCGCGTTGGCGTGGGCCGTGACGGGAAATCCGGCCAATCCATCTGCGGGGACATCAAACTCGTGCAGGTAGCGGCGCATGAGTATGGCGGCCTGCGAGGTGGGGGTGAGCCCCTGCACGGCTTCAAAATCGCTATCTGTGGCGGTGGCAAGGGCATCTTCTACGCCTGCGTCAACCATGTCTGTAAATTTTTCGACGCCAACGACGAGGGCTACATCTACCATGCCGCTTTTTACGGCCAGATAGCCCTGACGGAGCGCAGCGCCGCCGGAGGCTCCAGCTGCTTCGATGCTGACCGCTTCGATACCGATCAACCCGCTAAAATCGGCAATTAGCGCGCCGAGGTGGGCTTGTTTGGAGAGGTTGGGAGCGAGCATATTGCCGACAAAAAGCGCCTGGGGGCGCAACCCGCCCGCGTCTTTGATCGCGGCTTCGAGGGCGAAATGGGCCAGCTCGCGAATTGAAAATTCCCAATGCTCGCCGACGGCGGTCTGACCGATGCCGGCGATTACGATTGATTCTGTCATAAGGGTCTTCCTTCTTTGTGGAGCATTTGAGATGTGTAGAAAGTGAGGGGATGAGTGAGAAGTGACAAGTGATGAAGGAAAAAAAACTTCTAACTATTCACTTTCTATTTGACCGTTATCTTGCCTCGCATCCGCGCATAGGTTGCATAATCAATTTCTTTGCGACGAGCGATATAGTCCTGGGTTTTCAGCGCAAGGTCTCGGCGCTCGAGCAGCTTGTCCGTGACGGTCAGTGAGATCGCATCCGAGCCTGCACCTGAACCGAAGGAGGTCATCAGGATACGGTCGCCGGGCCTGGCAATATCGAGCGTTGCGGTCAGGCCGATGATCGCCGCGCCAGAATAGGTATTGCCGATCATTGGAGATAGCAGGCCCGGCTCGATCTGTTCTTTTGAGAAACCCAGCATTTTCGCAACCCGCATGGGGAATTTGGCATTTGGCTGATGGAAGATCGCCCACTGATAATCTTTGGGCGTCGTCCCCATCGCCTCCATCAGGGTGCTGGCGGCCTTGCTGCTATGCTCAAAGTAAGCCGGTTCTCCGGTAAAACGTGAACCATGTTCAGGATATTTCTGGTCGGCACGCCGCCAGAAGTCGGGGGTATCGGTAACATAGGAATAAGAGGCTTCAACGATGGCCAAAGACTCTTCCGACGGGCCAACGATAAAAGCCGCCCCGCCCGCAGCAGCGGTATATTCGAGTGCGCTCCCGGGCTTGCCCTGCGCGGTATCCATACCGATAGCCATGGCATAATCCGCCATCTCTGAGCCGACAAATCCCATCGCGGCGACAAAGGCTTCCGTCCCCGCTTTGCAGGCGAATTCCCAGTCACCAGCCTGGACGTGGGGGACTGCGCCGATGGCTTCCGCAACGATCGTGGAAGTGGGCTTGACCGCGTATGGATGAGATTCAGAGCCGACCCAAACAGCGCGTAACTGGTGGGCATGAATCCCGGCGCGTTTGATCGCATTCCGGGCGGCTTCGATGGACATGGTGGCCACATCCTCATCGAGACCGGGGACGCTCTTTTCTTTGATCGGTACACCGCCCTTGCTACCCTTCCAGACGCGGAGGATCTCCGTCGCGGGGAGGCGGTAACGGGGCACATATGCGCCGTAGCCAATGATCCCGACCGGGCGGGAGGGTTTGAGTAAAAGATTTTTCTTTTCAGTCATTATTTCTCCGAGTATTGCGTAATTCGAGATTTGATGTTCGATTATTCGATTATCGAATAATCGGTTTTTTCTTTTTTAATATTTCTTCCGCCCGATCAATCCGCACCATTTTTTCCGCCACCATCTGTGCGGCGACCTGCTCAACCAGCTCTCCGCTCGCGCCTGCCGCAATAGCGACCTGTCGCGCATGCAGGGACATATGTCCGCGTTGGATGCCCTCGGTGGCGAGGGCGCGCAGGGCGGCCAGATTTTGCGCCAATCCTACGGCAACAATAATTTCAGCTAATTCAGATGCTGTATTTACCTTCATCAACTTGAGGGCAATTTGTGCGGTGGGATGCACCCTGGTCGCTCCTCCGACGATGCCGACTGCCATCGGCATTTCCAGGGTGCCGACGAGATTGCCATCGCCATCCTGCCCCCAGGTGGAGAGAGATGTATATTTCCCATCTCGGGCGGCAAAGGCATGTGCGCCTGCTTCGATGGCGCGCCAGTCATTTCCGGTGGCGATGACGACCGCATCCACGCCGTTCATGATGCCTTTGTTGTGCGTTGCGGCACGGTAAGGATCGACAGCAGCAAATGCCCAGGCTTCGATGATCCCATCGCGGACCTCTTCGCCGGTGTAGTTTCTTATGCCCTCACCCTCCGCCCTCTCCCGGGGGGAGAGGGGACTTGTCCCTTCTCCCCTTGGGAGAAGGTTAGGATGAGGGGATGTCTCAAATGCCAACTCATCCACAGGAATAGTACATTTTACTTTTGCAAGACGCCTGTCAGAGAGATTCGAAAGAATACGAAGATGAACACGTCCGCCAGTGAGTTCTTCGAGACGCGGCGCAAGTTTTTCGCAAGCGGTGTTTACGGCGTTGGCACCCATCGCATCACGGACATCGTAAATCAGATGAAGAACAAGAAATGCACCAATGGGGGAATCCTCGATCACGCGGATTTCCAGGTCCCGTGCGCCGCCGCCGAGTTCTTTCAGGATGGGATCAATTTGGTCTGCTTGGGCAAGTAGAGATCCGCGCTCTCCCTCGATTGCCATGATCGCGGCGGGGATGTCGTCCACATCGAGGATTTGGATCTGGCCGATCATCTCCGGGGCAGAGGAAGTTGCATGAAATCCGCCGCCTGTGCGGGCCAACTTTGCCATAAAGGAGGCACCCGCCACAACCGAAGGCTCTTCGATCACCATCGGGATCAACCTGTCGATGCCGTTGATGGTAAAGTTCAGGCCGATGCCGAGGGGTAGATTATGCGTGGCAACCACGTTTTCGACCATCAGGTCAGCTTCTTGCGTGGTCAGCAAGCCCGAGGTAAGGAGCGGGGTCAGCAAATCCAAATCCATACCTGCGGCTTTGGCAAGGGCGTCCAGTTTTTGATCTAAAGAGAGTTTGTAAAATCCGGGTATACGAGAATTGGTCATTTCCTTTTTGGGACCTTTGGATTTGGAGAGCTTTGAGAGATTACTTCTTGATTTTATGAAGAAGTGCTGGCAAAAGCTATCAAAGTAGATATAATATCCCTTGAGGAGCATTATGACATTATCTTGTGAACAACTGCAAGACCGTTTGCTGGCTTTGCACCGCGCCAATTTGGATTTGATTAAAGATGTTTCGCTGGATACCTTGCTCAAGCGAATTGCTATTGTCGCAAGAGAACAGGCAGAAGCGAAATATGCTGCGTTAGCAATTTTGGATGATCAGGGGAATTTATTAAAATTCGTTTCAGATGGACTTGACGAAGGCATCATTAAGAAAATACCACATGAGCCAAAAGGCTTAGGGCTGTTGGGCATATTAAGGGATACCGAAGAGCCGATCCGTCTGCCAGTTTTGGGTGATGATCCACGCAGTGTCGGCTTCCCTGAAAACCATCCACCGATGGACTCTTTTTTGGGCGTACCCATCCTTGCCGCGAAACATCAACTCGGGCAGATCTACCTGACAAATAAAATCGGCGCCAATGAATTCAGCGTAGAAGATGAACAGATTGTTCAAATGTTGGCAGGATATGCCGCCGCAGCGATCCAGAATGCACGTCTTTATGATAATTTGCGTGAGCGCGATATTACCCTCACCCAGCGCAGTGAAGATTTAACCTTGTTAAACGATGTCGCATCCGCGTTGGTACCCACTTTGGGGCTGGATGAGATCGTTAATAAAACGCTTGCATTGGTGATGGATTATTTGAATGTGGAAGCAGGAGAAATATTTCTTTTAGATGAAGAAACCGAAACCCTGCGACTTATTCTCCATCGTGGAGAAGCGGCTAAAGCCTTCTGGACACAGAGCCGTTTTAAACTGGGGGAAGGATTTGTAGGCATTGTAGCAGCAGAAAACAGAACACTGGTCAGTGAAGATCTTTCCAAGGATATGCGATACCTTCGGTCAGCCGTGGTGGAGGCGGGCTTCCGTCAATTTGCCTGTCTGCCGCTCACCTCTGGTGAAAAGATGATCGGCGTTCTCGGCATCGCCAAACGAGGCGATGAGGCTATTGATGATCGCAGCATCCAACTTTTGACAGCCGTCGGCAATTGGGCCGGACTTGCCATTGATAATTCCCGCATGCATAGTAATGCCCGCCGTTTGGCAGTGCTCGAAGAACGTGAACGGATCGGTATGGATATGCATGATGGAGTAATCCAATCGATTTTTGGTGTAGGCTTATCGCTGGAGAATATTATTCACCTGGTAGACGAAAATCCTGTCCAGGCAAAGGAAGGTATTAAACAAGCCACTGAAGGGTTAAATAAAGCCATTCGTGATTTACGTACCTATATTCTCGATCTTCGCCCTCGTCAATTGGGAGAAGAGAATCTCCTGGTTGGCCTTCGCCGCCTATTGACAGAATACCGGGTCAATACCCTCTCAGAAGCGATGCTGACCGGTAAGGAAAAAGATGTTGCAAACATCCAGCATAATGATGCCCTGGCTCTTTTCCATATTTGCCAGGAAGCGCTTGCCAATACCGCCAAGCACGCACAGGCCAAGCGTGTCAGCGTTAATCTTTGGACAACACCAGAGCGAGTCCTGATGGAAATCGAAGATAATGGCAAGGGATTTGATATTGATAAAATGAGTATGACCCTCGGGCATGGCCTCTCCAATATCCATACCCGTGCTCGGAATGTGAACGGCGATGTCGAAATTACTTCTGCTCCAGGCGAAGGCACGACCATCCTGGCATGGCTGCCTCTTGAAAAAAAGAAGCAAAAGCGATGACGAAGATGCTCTCTGGAAAACGAATCCCTGAATTCAGTGTTTCACAACAAGTCCAAAATTATTTTACGAATTACAATTATTTAAGGTTCCTCAAACCCCCTGAACACCCATGACAATTAACCCCCCATATATGGGGGGTGTCCAAATGGTTGAGTCAGCTTAGTGGATGAAACAAATATTCTATTAAAAAATGCGGATGGTTTATTTCCCTTTAGAGATTTTTAAGGTTGGGTAACCTTAAAGTATCAGAAGTTTTTAAGATATCGTAGGTTTGACGTGTAGAAAAAAAGGATATTTTTTGCTACAATCAGGGCGGTTCAAAAAGGACTTCTGTAATGCAAAAAGCGAAATCCTTCTCCAATTAAAAGTTAAATAAGTAAACAACAAAATAATATTTTTTACCCCCCAACCTTCATTCAGGGGACTTGTTTTATATACCCTCCTTTCCCAGGGGCGTAAATAGTGGAGAATGTGCATGGATGCAAATATAGCCTGGCAAACAGTACTTGGTCAACTACAAATGGAAATGCCGAGAGCTTCGTATGATACCTGGGTGCGTGATACCCGCCCCATGAGTTACGTAGACGGTCACTTTACCGTTGGCGTACAAAATGCCTATGCTCGTGACTGGCTTGAAAGCCGTCTTGCAAGCACCGTTAGCCGCCTCCTTGTCGGTGTCATGAACCGTACGGTGGATGTGGACTTTGTTGTCTCCCAGATTGAAAAAATGGAGACAGTAGAGAATGAGCAAGAATTTGTAGAAGAAGAAAGCGAAACGCCCGCCCTTCAACCTGCTCATTCCAGCCTAAACCCCCGTTACACATTCGATAACTTCGTCGTTGGGGCGGGAAACCGCCTTGCCCACGCAGCCTGTCAGGCTGTTGCTGAAAAACCAGCCCGCGCTTACAATCCTCTCTTCCTTTACGGAGGGGTTGGGCTGGGCAAAACCCATCTTCTCCACGCCATAGGCAATGCCTGTGTTTCCCGTGGGTTGAATATCCTCTATGTTTCATCCGAAGAATTCACGAACGACCTGATCAACGCCATCCGCACGCAAACCACTCCCGCCTTCCGGGATAAGTATCGCACCGCCGATGTCCTCCTCGTGGATGATATCCAATTCATCGCTGGAAAAGAATCAACCCAGGAAGAGTTTTTTCATACCTTCAACACCCTGCATGGACAAGACAAGCAGATCATTGTCTCCTCTGACCGTCTTCCAAAATCAATGGGCACTCTCGAGGAACGTCTTCGCTCCCGGTTTGAGTGGGGACTTACCGCTGATATTCAACCCCCCGATCTTGAAACCCGCCAGGCGATCCTGCGTTATAAGGCAGAGCGTTCCGGGCATCACGTTCCCGACGAAATATTGGAGGTGATTGCCCAGCGCATTCAATCCAATATTCGCGAATTGGAAGGCGCCTTTAATCGCGTCGTCGCCTTTGCAGAATTGAGCGGTACATCGGTCACCCCTGAATTGGCAGAGATTGCGTTGGCAGATCTCCTTCCCATTTCATCCGAGATCCAACCCCAGCGTGTTGTGGATTTGGTTGCGGCATCCTTCAATCTTACGACTGAGCGTTTGATCAGCCGGGATCGCTCAAGGGCGGTCGCCTTGCCGAGGCAGATCGCCATGTATCTGCTGCGTCGGGAGGCCGACATCTCACTGCCCCAGATCGGTAAAATATTGGGAGGGCGTGATCATACGACAGTTATCTATGCCATTGATAAAATCACAGATTTGCTGGAAAGTGACGAAAATCTCCGTCGACAGGTTGTTCAAATCAGGCAGAAACTGCATAGCCAATCTACTGCAATATAATAAAAACAAGGGTTCTGGTGATATCACCAGAACCCTTGTTCTTTTATAGGACTTACGCATTTTAATAGACTTTGTCCCAATGCCCTGCGTTCGGGTACTATAGACTGACAGCAATGCTCTGCGTTGCTGCTAGAAAAAAGTATTTTGCGTAAGTCTTATTTGAATAAATATCACCCAGTCAGCCAGTAAAACTATGGTATACTAATCGCCGCTCCCGCCGTGGGCGGAGAGCATATCACACACGTCTCTGGACTTGCCTTGCGTGCCGCGGATCGAAAAGAACGCGGTCAGGGTGAGGGTGAAGGAGACGGAGGAAAAACGCAAAAGGAGTATTCTCTAATGGCAGTTATCTCTATGAAAGCCTTGCTTGAAAGCGGCGTCCACTTCGGGCACCGTACCAATCGTTGGCATCCGAAGATGAAACCCTATATCTTCACCGAGCGCAACGGCATCCACATTATTGATCTGCAGCAAACTGTAAAATCCATCCACGAAGTTTATGGCATCGTTAGTAAAGCTATTGCAAATGGCGGTGAAATTCTCTTTGTCGGCACCAAACGTCAGGCCCAGCAAACCGTTGCCGATGAGGCTTCCCGCTGTGGCATGCCGTACGTCAACGAACGCTGGCTGGGTGGTTCGCTCACCAACTGGCCGACCATTTACCTGCGCATCCAGGAATTGGAACGATTGGAAACCATGCAGGCAAGCGGAGAAGTTGAGTTATTATCTAAAAAAGAGGGCTTGATGATCCAGCGTCAGATCGACAGACTACATCATCGCCTTTCTGGTTTGTTGACGATGAAAAAAGTACCCCAATTACTCTTTGTTGTAGATATTGGACGTGAACAAGCCGCAATCCACGAAGCAAACTTGCTTAAAATTCCTGTCATTGCGATGGCAGATACGAACTATGACCCTCGCTATATTGACTATGTGATCCCCTCGAATGACGATGCCATTCGCGCCATCAAATTGATCGTTGGCACAATGGCAAATGCTGTCCTCGAAGGAAAATCTGCCCGCCAGGAAGAGGAGGCAGAAGCCCAGGCTGCTGCTGAAGCCATGCCTGACAAGGGAAAGGGATCGCAGCGTAAGGAAGTTGCCCCTGTTGCGGATGCTTCTGACCTGAGCGACGAGGAATTACTCGGTGCAGCGACCCTTGAGAAAATGAGTGCAGAGCGTGAAGCTGCTGAAGCCAAGGAAGAAAAAGCTGCTGAAGCCAAAGAAGAGGAAAAAGCTACTCCTGCGGCTGAAGAAGCCAAGGAAGAGAAAAAGGCCGCTCCTAAAGCTGAGGCCGCCAAGGTAGAGGAAGAAGCTGCTCCTAAAGCTGATGCCGCCAAGGAAGAGGTAAAAGCTGCTCCCGAGACTGAAGAAGCCAAGGATGAGGAAAAGGCTGCTCCCAAGGCCAAGAAAGCACCAGCAAAGAAAAAAGCTGCGGCAGAGGCTGAGGACGCCAAGGAAGAGAAAAAGGCTGCTCCCAAGGCCAAGAAAGCACCAGCAAAGAAAAAAGCTGCGGCAGA
>NZ_CEYOSI010000066.1:0-5008 GCF_982879505.1 Candidatus Desulfolinea nitratireducens | reverse complement strand
GGCTGAGGACGCCAAGGAAGAGGAAAAGGCTGCTCCCAAGGCCAAGAAAGCACCAGCAAAGAAAAAAGCTGCTCCTAAAGCCAAAGCCGCAACCAAGAAAGACGAAGAAGAAAAAGCAGAATAATTCCTGCTAATTAAAAAAGAGGACCTATGGAAATCACAACTGAAATGATCCGGGAGCTGCGCGCCACAACCGGCGTTGGAATTCTCGAATGTCGAAAAGCGCTGCAAGAGGCCGACGGCGACTATAAAAAAGCGATTGATTTTTTGCGTGAAAAAGGAATGGCGAAAGCTGCCAAACGTGCTGACCGTGATGCCTCTGATGGCGTTGTTGAATTGTATTCCCATGGTGATGGGCGTGTCGGTGTGATGCTTGAGATCAACTGCGAAACCGATTTTGTTGCCCGTGGCGAAACTTTCCGCAACCTGGCCCATGAAATAGCTTTGCAAATTGCAGCTGCCTCCCCGCTCTTCGTTACAGAAGATGATGTTCCTGCTGATGTTCTTGAGCACGAGGCTGATATTGCCCGCAAACGCTCATTGGAAGAGGGTAAGCCTGAAAATATCATCGACAAAATTGTTGAAGGAAGATTAAAAAAGTATAAAGAAGAAGTTTGCCTGATGCAGCAAAAATATATTCGTGACGACAACCTGACCATTAAAGATCTTGTGATGGAAAATGTCGGCTCCCTTGGCGAAAATATTGTCATTCGGCGCTTTCAGCGCTGGGAGTTGGGTGAGCACCTCGCCGACTAAATTTAAAAAGGTCAACCATTTGGTTGACCTTTTTTCTAAAGAAGACCATTCACATCAAGAGGAGTGTCCATGAGCGAAGCAAAATATAAACGGGTCTTGCTAAAGTTGAGCGGTGAGGCATTGGCCTCTCCCTCAGGCTACGGGATTGATGTTTCAGAAGCCGAGGCAATTGCCCGGCAGATCAAAGATATTCACGAAATGGGGATCGAGATCGCGGTTGTGATCGGCGCGGGAAACCTCTGGCGTGGTAAACAAGGCCTGGATCGCGGTATGGATCGTGCCACCGCAGACTATATGGGCATGCTGGCAACCGTGATGAACGCCATGACGCTCATGGATGCCCTCGAACGGAGTGGCATTACCACCCGTGTTCAAACGGCGATAGAGATGAAAACCGTCGCAGAACCCTATATCCGGCGGCGTGCGATCCGGCACCTTGAAAAAGGACGCGTTGTCATTCTCGGTGCAGGAACAGGAAATCCCTACTTCTCCACCGACACAGCGGCGGCCTTAAGGGCGATGGAAGTTGGGGCAGATGTGCTCATCAAAGCGACAAAGGTAGATGGGGTCTATGATTCCGATCCAAAAAGCAACCCGGACGCTGTCAAATTCGATCAACTCACCTATATTGATGTCCTCAATCGCCGTCTCAATGTAATGGACAGCACCGCCATTTCTCTCTGTATGGATAATGAAATGCCGATCCTGGTCCTCAACCTTTGGGACCAGGCAGGTCTTCGGGCTGCCTTGCAGGGTGAGCAAATCGGCACAATTGTAAGCGCTTAGTTTTTATGGGAAAGACTTATTTCACTGTAAAACAAGTTGTTTAATAAAGCATTCCCAGTCCCTGAGCGGAGCGATGATCGAAGGGAAGAGCTCCGCTCAGGGACTGATTTTTTGTAAAAAACTACCTTTACGATGTACTATATTCCAAAGCTGAATAGGTTCGCAAAACAGCCTCTCAAATTCTCTAAAAAACTCTCGCGATTTCTGCGGGCGTGGTAAATTTCATCGTTTTAGGGTATCCTTATGGGTGGAAAATTCACTCTGAAAAATAGGAGGCCGCTGTGCTAAACGACATAAATGCAGACGCCAAAAAACGGATGCAGGGAGCCATTCAATCATTGGAAAGCGACTTATCTCGTATTCGCACAGGGAGAGCCTCTCCTGCGTTGGTTGAAAATCTTCACGTTGATTACTATGAGGTTCCCACCCCGCTACAGCAATTGGCCTCGATTAGCGTTCCCGAGCCACGCTCTCTTTTGATCAGACCCTTTGACCCCTCGACTCTAAAAGAAATTGAACGTGGAATCCTGGCCTCGGACCTCGGCCTGACTCCCAATAATGACGGGAAGGTCGTGCGCCTGAACCTGCCACCGTTAACAGAAGATCGTCGCAAAGACCTGGTAAAAGTCGTTAAAAGCCGTGCCGAAGATGCCAGAATTTCCATCCGCAATATTCGCCGCGATTTAATGCGCGATCTTCGTGATTTCGAAACTGAAAAGCTCATTTCAGAAGACGATCAGGAACAGGGAGAAAAAGATATCCAGAAAGAAACCGATCACTTTATTGAAGAAGTTGACCGTCTGTGTGACTCCAAAGAATCTGAAGTTTTAGAAGTCTAAGAAAATTATGGGCGAAAATCTTCAAGCACCGCCCGAAAAAATGCCCCGGCATGTTGCCATCATCATGGATGGTAACGGCCGTTGGGCATTGTCGCGTGGTTTGCCGCGTCTCGCTGGCCACCGCGCCGGTACAGAGAACCTGCGCCGGGTGATCCGCGCCAGTGTCGAATTTGGGGTGGAATATCTCACCATTTACGCTTTCTCCACAGAAAACTGGGGACGTCCTGCTGCAGAAGTAAAAGGGTTAATGTATATCTTTGAAGAGGTCATCGACCGCGAACTGGACGAGCTTCACCAGGAAGGCGTTCAGCTACGCCATATTGGGCGGCTCGAAAAACTTTCACCAAAGCTGCGAAAAAAAGTATTGGCGGCAATCGATCTGACCAAAGATAATCAACGTTTGATCCTCAATATTGCCTTTAACTACGGCGGTCGGGATGAGATCGTTTACGCTGTACAAAATATGCTCCGAGATGGTATTTCTCCTGATGAAGTCAATATAGAGCTTGTCAGCCAATATCTTTTTACGGCTGGCACCCCCGACCCGGATCTGGTCATTCGCACCTCGGGAGAATTGCGCACCAGTAATTTTTTGATCTGGCAAAGCGCCTACGCAGAATGGTATATCACCCCCACCTTCTGGCCTGATTTTGACCAGGAAGAATTTGCAAAGGCATTGGAAACCTATACCCAACGCGACCGCCGCTTTGGAGGAGTCTCGGATGAGTTCTATGAGTAAACCATGTTATTAAAACGTTTTATAACTGCCCTCGTTCTTGCTGCAATCGGACTCCCTGCATCAATATACGGGGGTATTTATTTTTGGCTGATGATGGCCTTCTTCCTGGTATATGCCTCGTGGGAATATGTAAATTTGATGCGCGGAGCACAACACCAGCCTTCAGCAGTCCTGACAGTTGGCGGTGTTTTCGGGATTTTGATCGCACGGACGGTTTTTCCGGCCTATGAGAGCGCTGTCCTGACTTTCTTTGTTCTTCTTGCGATGGCCTATCATCTGTTCGCATTTGAGAGCGGACGAGATCAGGCGGCAGGAGATTTTGCCATAACGGTAGCAGGTATGGTTTATCTGGGGTGGATCGGCTCGTATCTCGTCAAATTACGTGAGCTGCCTCAGGGGCTGTGGTGGTTTTTCCTCGTATTGCCTGCTGTCTGGTTCGCAGATTCAGGGGCTTATTTTATCGGGAAAAATTTTGGGAAACATAAGCTTAGCCCTCGTTTAAGTCCTAAAAAAACATGGGAAGGTTATTGGGGTGGTGTTCTTTTTGGTACCCTGAGCGGTGTTCTTTTTGCCTGGCTTTGGAGAGATAACCTGAATATCACTTTGCTTAATGGCGCCTTGATCGGCCTCGTGATGGCGCTATTTACCACACTTGGCGATCTGGGCGAAAGCATGATAAAAAGACAGGCTGGGATCAAAGATTCCAGCCATATTTTCCCCGGGCACGGCGGCGTTTTTGACCGCATTGATACCTGGCTGTGGGGATCCGCACTGGGCTACTACCTTATTATCTGGTTTTTTAGCTAAAGAAGATTATTGGAGACGATATAAATGGAAATCCCTGAAAAGCGTAAACCGACTCGCAATTTAGCGCTAGACCTTGTACGGGTCACTGAGGCCGGGGCATTGGGAGCAGGCCGCTTTATGGGGCGCGGCAATAAGGAAGAAGCAGACGCTGCCGCAGTCGATGCGATGCGCCTGGTATTAAAAACAGTGGATATGGATGGGATCATCGTTATCGGGGAAGGTGAAAAAGATGAGGCCCCGATGCTCTATAACGGCGAAAGAGTGGGGAACGGAAACTACCCGGATGTTGACGTGGCTGTTGATCCCATTGACGGGACTCGACCTCTGGCTTATGGGCGTTTAAATGCAATTGCGACGGTTGCTGTTGCCCCGCGCGAGACCATGTTTGATCCTGGCCCCTTTGTCTATATGCACAAGATCGCAGTTGGGCCTGCTGCCAAAGGGAAAATTGATATTGATGCGCCAGTCATTGATAACCTCAAAGCTGTTGCAAAGGCACTTGGTAAAAAAATAGCCGATCTGACCGCTGTTGTCCTTGACCGCCCTCGCCACGAAAATTTGATTGCCGAGATTCGCAACGCGGGAGCCCGCCTTCGGCAAATTCCGGATGGGGATGTGGCCGCCGCCTTGATGACCTGCCTCCCGGATACGGGTATTGATATTCTCATCGGTATTGGTGGTACGCCTGAAGGTGTTTTGGCGACCTGCGCCCTCCATGCGATGGGTGGTGAGATCCAGGGTAAGCTCTACGCCCGCGATGAGAGGGAACTCGCACTTGGACGTGAGGCTGGGTACGATTTTGAGAAGGTGCTGACAATGACTGATCTTGTCGCCTCAGACGATGTCTTCTTTGCCGCAACAGGGATCACAGATGGGGAGCTGATGAAAGGCGTAAAATACTTTAGCAATACTGCCCGCACAGAAAGTCTCGTTGTAAGCGGTCTGACAGGCTCTGTCCGTTGGATTACCGCTACACATCGTTGGGATATCCTGAATGGAATTAGCTCGTTAGAATACTAAAAGAATTATCTAGCCACCTGACAGTTTTGCATCAACGGTAGGTACACATCGAAATGTTGAA
>NZ_CEYOSI010000065.1:3578-16625 GCF_982879505.1 Candidatus Desulfolinea nitratireducens | reverse complement strand
AAATAGTGGAGCAAAATCATGATCGCAACCCTGCGTGGTGAAATCACCCAAATTGAAGATACATCTCTCGTCGTTGAAGTTGGTGGAATCGGGATGCGGGTTCACGTCCCGGCCAAATTGCGCGAGCGGATGAAGGTCGGCGAGAGCATCCTTCTTTACACCCACTTTGTCGTTCGTCAGGATGCGATGTCTCTGTATGGATTTGAATCTCAGGGCGAGCGCGATCTCTATAATATGCTTCTCAGTGTGAATGGTGTTGGCCCCAAATTGGCTCTGGCGGTTCTCTCCTCCCTTTCACTTGATACCGTCCAAAGAGCGGTTTTTAACGAGGAATACGATATCCTGAACCGTGTCCCCGGCGTGGGAAAAAAGACTGCCCAGCGCATCGTTCTTTCACTCCAGGATAAACTCAAACCGCTGGATGCCCTCGAGCAGGTCGCTGCCATGTCTGATACAGATGGCGAAGTGCTTGCCGCGCTTACAGCGCTGGGTTACAGCGTTGTTGAAGCACAGACCGCGATCCAGGCCATTCCCAAAGATGCACCCAAGGATGTCGAAGAACGTCTACGCCTTGCCCTGGGATATTTCCAGTAAATCGCTTTATATAGCCGCTTTGATTGAAGACTGAAGAGTAAAGCCCAGTCATGATTAATTAAGCTTATTTGTTTAAATTAGGAGACAATATGACACGCGTAGTGGTTACAGGAGCCAACCGTGGCTTGGGGTTGGAACTCGTCCTTCAATGTGTGCAGCGTGGAGATCAGGTTTTTGCAGGCTGCCGCTCCCCGGAGAAAGCTTCCTCCCTGGAAGAAATTTCTACCAAATACCCCGGGCAAGTGACCATGCTTCCCTTGGAGGTTTCCGACAATGAGAGTATTGCCCAATGCGCAGTCAAAGTTGCCGCTAAAATTGACGGACTTGATCTTCTTTTCAACAACGCTGCAATCCACATGGGTGACGAGCATTTGTCAGAAGTAAAGGCCGAAACATTGCTAAAAACCACCCATGTCAACGCTGTGGGCGCTGTGCTGGTGGCACAGGCTTTCATCAATTTGTTGAAAAAGGGAACCGATCCAAAACTTATTAATGTCTCATCGGAAGCCGGGTCGATTGGAGGGATGGGAGATTTTCGCGGCTACAACTATTATGGCAGCAAAGCCGCCATGAATATGTACACGCGCTCTCTGGCCTGGGATCCGGAAACTGAAGGGGTGACTGTTATCGCAATCCATCCCGGCTGGGTGCGTACCGACATGGGCGGATCTGAAGCCCACCTCTCCACCGCAGAATCTGCCGAGGGACTGCTTCAGGTAGCGGATGGATTAGCCCCCGAAGATAACGGCAAATTCTACACCTGGGAAGGCCATGAATATCCCTGGTAGAAGGCAAAAGAACCGCAAAACCATTCCTTCCTTAACCTAAAACATGAAACTTACCCTTGAAGAAGCCCGTACCTGGTATCAATCTACTGATGCCGTCCACAATTTTGAGCATATCCTGCGTGTCTATAATATGGCTGTTCGTCTCGCCAAAGCCGAAGGTGCAGACTTGGACATAGTCCGTGCTGCGGCTCTATTGCACGATGCGCAGGGCAGTGATCCGGGCTCCGCATCCGGCCGATTGGAGCATCACCAGGCCTCGGCCAGGTTCGCTGCGGCGGTTCTAGCCGAAAAAGGTTGGGAGCAGGAAAAAATCGAAGCTGTCCAGCATTGCATTTTGGCGCATAGATTCCGCAATCCTGCTGAAAAACCTGAAACACTCGAGGCAAAAATCATCTTCGATGCAGACAAATTGGATGCCCTTGGCGCAATTGGCGTAGCGCGCGTTGTTGCTTTTGCAGCATTGGTTGGAACGCCATTTTATGAAAAGCCCTCAGATCATTTTCTGAAAACGGGAAAAGAGATTGAGGGGGAGGCTCATAGCGCATATCATGAACATCTCTTCAAATTACGCAAACTCCGTGACAGGATGCACACCCCCTCGGCCCAGGCCATTGCAGATGAACGCCTGCGTTATCTCGATGAATTTTTTGAGCGGCTGATCTCTGAGTGGCAGGGTGAGAAATAAGGTATTTCACCACAGAGAACACTGAGCACGCGGAGTTTAATAAAAGATTTTCTCTGTGTACTTTGCGTGCTCTGTGGTTATTCCTTCGTATCAAGGAAATTGATAAGGAGATATGATGCCAATTATCCAAACGGCCACGATCCGCACGTATTACAAAATTTCCGGGCAAGGGGAAGCCCTGGTCTTTATTCACGGGCTTGGTTCCAGCAGCCAGGATTGGTCTTTTCAGACCGCGTTTTTCCCTGAATATTTTCGGACCATAGCTTACGATGTTCGCGGACATGGACAAAGTGAGAAAGCGAAAGGCCCATACAGCGTACAGTTATTTGCCAAGGATTTGGCGGCGCTGCTTGCTGATCTGGGGATAATAAAAGCCCATCTTGTTGGCCTTTCGATGGGTGGCTGGATCGCTTTTCAATTTGCGGTGGATTTCCCTGAGATGACCAACTCGCTTACCATCGTCAATTCCTGGGCAGATATGCGTCCAAAAAGTTTTTACGATTACGCAAACCTCTTTCGTCGCAATATTCTTTTCAGGCTTTTTAGTATGCGGAAAATTGGAGAGATATTGGGGCCAAAAATATTTATCAAACCTGAGCAGAAAGATCTCCTGCAAAATTTTATAGAAAGTTGGGCCGAGAATCACAAACCTTCTTATATGGCATCCATGAAAGCCGGGACGGGATGGTCGGTGGCTGACCAATTAGATAAGATCACTTGCCCGGTATTAGTCGTAGCAGCCGACGAAGACTATACTCCTGTAGAAGCAAAACAAAAATATGTGGATGAGTTGCCTGACGCACGTCTGGAAGTCATCGAAGATTCACGGCACGCAACTCCGGTTGAACACCCAGACGAATTCAATCGCCTCCTTTTGGATTTTTTACAAGCGAGAACTTAGCTGATTAAATAAAAAAGCTGTCCGACAACCATTCTGTTGGACAGCTTTTTTGATGAAACGAAATAACTAGTCGTTTTCGCCCTCATCATCGCCCATGTAGAAATCCATTGCCAGATACAGGCCCTGTGAAAGGCCACGCAAAGCAAGAAAGACAAAGACGCCGCCAACCAGGGGATCCAGGAATATGCCACCAAAAGCGGCAATTTTCTCAAAGAAACCGGCAGGCAGAGATTGCGAAACCTGCGCCCAGTTCTTGATGATCGAGTACATGGTATTCCCAAATAGCACGAGCGACAAAACCAGGGCTGCCCAGGCAACAATATTTGACCACATGGCTATCCGGAAAATCGCATTCTCATTGTGGAAAGTGGTAACTTCATTCTCAGACATTTTTTCTCCTTAATTGAATAATTGATGGGGGCTATTTTATCAGATAAATCTACTTGTAGACATTCTGTTTCTAGAGTGAGGTTTCCCGAGCTCCTTAATATTTTGAAATTAATTTCGGCCTGTAGAGCATCCGCAACAGTTGACCTTTCCCTTCAATCCGTTGTTATAATATGGCTCAGATTACTTTTATGGAGATGGGATGAATTTTACCAGTTTAACCTTTTTGATATTTTTTCTTCTAGTCCTGACTTTCTACTGGTTTGCGCGAGAAAAAAACATACAAAATAGCATATTGCTTCTGACAAGCTATCTCTTCTTGGGGTGGTATCGTTGGCAATTTGCTCTGCTCTTGGGAATTTTGACTATTGCCGATTATGTGATTATCTTGCAAATGATACTTTGGCCAGAGCAGAGAGAAAGAAAGCGATGGCTCGTACTCGGCATTGGACTTAACCTTGGTAGTTTATTTCTTTTCAAATACTTCAATTTTTTCAGCGAAAGCATTAGAACTCTATTTTATCTTTTCGGTTTTCAAATCAGTACCTACACGCTTGATCTTTTACTGCCATTGGGAATTTCTTTCTACACACTAAAAAAAATCAGCTACCTTCTGGATATTTTTCGCAAGACCGTTTTGCCTGAAAAGAATTTTATCCAATTTGCACTCTATGCGGCATTTTTTCCACAAGTTGTTGCAGGGCCAATTGAATCGCACCGCAAATTTTTTTCACAAATAGCCCAAAGGAGAATATGGTCTAAGAGTTATTTTGTAGCAGCATGGCCTTTATTGATAATGGGGTTCTTTAAGAAGATTGTTATTGCTGATAATGTAAAAATCATAGTAGATAAAATCTATTTGCTTGGAGAGCCGCCCAAATTTCTTTTGCTGGCCGGGACTTTGGCCTTCACGCTGCAGATTCTGATGGACTTCTCTGCCTACACTGATCTTGCCCGTGGTTTTGCTTATTTGCTGGGCCTGGAGACTTCCAAAAACTTTAACAACCCCTATCTGGCAATATCTCCCACCCAGTTTTGGGATCGATGGCATATCACCTTTTCCAATTGGTTGCGTGACTACATCTTTTTTCCAATACGACGTTCTCTAGTAAGAAAATATAGACATAGGCATAAATATCTACCGCTCCTCTTGCCACCATTGATCACCATGCTGCTCAGTGGTCTCTGGCATGGAGCGGGAAGAACCTATCTCTTTTGGGGCTTATTTCATGGCATTATTATTATCATCTACCAGGCTTTGGGACTTGGTGGAAGTTGGCGACCTCAAGGGAAGGTGAAAATGTTTTTTGCCTGGATGGTGATGTTTGCTCTGATTGTCTTTAGTTGGTCTATTTTTCGGGCGCCATCTCTCTTTTGGCTCTACAATGCCTGGTTTAGGACCCCTTGGACGGCTACTCAATATGATTTTATTGCCGCATGGGTTAGTTTGTCGCTTATATTATTTTATGCCCTCTTTCTAATTATTAAACTCCTGATCGATCGCTATTTCCCCAAAAGTGATTGGGTGCAAGGATTTTATTTTGCTACAGTGAGTGTTTTGATAATCATCTATATCAATACAGGATCGTCAGATTTTATTTACGCTCAATTTTAAGTATTCTATCTTATGCGCAAATTCAAGATTTTTCTTACCTTTTCGTTTTTCCTCTTTGCCCTAAGTTGGGTTCTTATTCCGGTTTATTATACGCTGCCATATAAAAAACCCCCCGGCCCCTTATTGGATGATCGCCTCAAAAAAACCTATCAGGATCATCTGGTTGAAACCCAGCCAGAATTGGTCCTACTCGGTGATTCCACGCTTTTAGATAGCATTGATGAACCTTATCTCGCTGAATTGCTGGATAAAGATTCGTATCGTATTGGGAAACCGGGGTCAGCCTCAGCGATCTGGTATTTGCTCTTAAAAAATAATATTATTACCTCTCCCCATAAGCCTTCTCACTTAATCATCTTCTTCCGTGGTTCAATGCTGACTTCACCAGAATACCGTACCAGGGGTAAATATGAACCTCTGGTCACAGAACTTGCTCTATCTGATGATTTCTTATTGCAGGAATTAGCCTATACATCCCAAATGGGATGGCTGGAAGAGCAAGCTGATCAATTCCTTCCTTTATTTGCTTATCGTCAGCATCTACGCACTTCCATCGAAAGGTTGGTTAAATACAAGTTTTTCCAAAAAATGATGGATGTGGAACGGATCAAGATAGACCAGGCGCTTGATGTTGTTTTTGGTGAACCGGATATAGCCCAAGTAAATGCCATCATTAATGCGGCCGAAGATTACCTCTATCAACCTGAAAAACTTGATTTTTATTCACAACTTCCAAAATCCTTTCTTCCGGAGATTGTGCGACTCTGTCATGAGAATAATATCCAATTGACGGTTGTTCGTACCAAATCATTGACTTATGCGTCCTCCGAAGAAGCCCCTAAAGGCTTGGATGCTTATATTAGCAATTTGCAGGAATATCTAGCTGAAAATAAAATAGTCTTCATAGATTATGCTGAAGATGAACGGCTTCCTGTAAGCTTGTTTAACGACTCTGTCCACATGAGCAAAAATGGAGCGGAAATATTTACAGAGATTTTTGCGGCAGATTATCAAGATATTCTCGCAAATGATGAGAATACACATGAGTAAATTGGCTGGCCAATCAATTTTCGCTGAAACTACCTCTTAGGATTGCCTCGCTACGATCAACTTGTAGACATCTCTTTTTTGCCACCCAGATTCTTTTGCCAAACGTTTGGACAATGCGGATGAAGCCTCGCCTGCGGCAAGGCCCGCCTCGATCGCGATCCTAAGTTTTGCCTCTGACCATTGGGCATCTGCCAGATTTTTGCCGGCGATTACCAAGGTAAACTCCCCGCGTGGTGCGTTGACCGTGAAGTGCTCAAGTGCCGAAGCTGTCTCTCCGCGAAAAATCTCCTCATAGAGTTTCGTCAGCTCTCGCGCCACAGCGATTTCCCGATTTCCCAGCACAGCGTCAATATCTTCAAGCGCACCTAAAACGCGATGCGGTGACTCAAGAAAAATGAGCGTATACGGATGGTTTTCCACCTCCTCCAATTTGGTGCGCCTTTCTTTGCTTTTACGCGGCAAATAGCCCAGATAGATAAAAGAATCAGTTGGCAGCCCCGACGCGACCAACGCTGCAATCGGCGCGGAAGGCCCGGGAATTGGGCTGATCTTATGTCCCGCCGCGAGAGCAGCGCGCACCAACTCGTAGCCGGGATCGTTAATTCCCGGCGTGCCTGCATCCGAGACGAGGGCCACATCCCCGGTTGATAATGCCTCGAGAATACGGTCCAGTTTGCGGAGTTTATTATGTTCGAAATAACTCGTTTTTGGTGTGTCGATCTTGAAATGGGCAAGCAATTTTCCCGTCACACGTGTATCTTCTGCGGCGATCAGTTGCACCTCGCCTAAAATCCGCTCTGCGCGGGGAGAGAGATCTTCAAGATTGCCGATTGGCGTTGCGACGAGATAAAGTGTGCCCATGGTAAGATTTTATCACCCCATTCACTCAATAGATAGTTGCGATGGCGCAGAATATCGCCTGTATATGGTTAGCTGTCACTGCGAGCGGAGTTTACGAAGCGTGGCAGTCTCCCTCCTCTAAGCCGAAGATCGCCGCGTCGGGCTAACACCCTTCTCGCGTTGACAACGCCCATTCATACAGGCACTCCCAAGTTTCAGCAATCCAAATAACATCATCCTGACGATGATATAATCTGCTCATTCAAAAATAAAGAGGTGTTTATGATTGACCCCGTCATTTTTTCGTTTGATATTGGTAGCCTGCATTTCGCGCTGCGTTGGTACGGTGTTCTCGTAATGTCTGGTGCCCTGGCTGGGTCGTGGGTGGCTGCAAAAGAGATCAGTCGTCATGGGGAAAACGGAGATCATCTTTGGGATGCGCTCATCATTCTATTGCCGGTCGGGATTTTGGGAGCCCGTCTCTGGTATGTGGCGAACGCGACTTTAGGCGGGAATCCGTACTATATGCAGAACCCCGGTCAGATTCTGAATATCCCTGCAGGTGGGCTGCATTTTTTTGGCGGACTGGTTTTTGGCGCAGGTGCCTTATACTGGTATGCTAAAAAACATAAACTTGATCTGTGGCTGATGCTGGATGCCCTTGCGCCTGCGGCTCTGGTTGGCCAGGCGGTGGCTCGACCGGCAAATTTCATCAATCAGGAGCTCTATGGCCAGCCGACCACGCTCCCCTGGGGGATTCCAATTGATTCACCTCATCGTCTTTCTCAATATAGCGACATGAGTCTTTTCCCGGATACGACCCGCTTTCACCCTGCCTTTGCCTACGAAATGGTCTGGAATTTTCTCACAGCGGGACTGATCTTGTGGTATGTTCGGCGTTATCCTGAAAAATCAAAACCAGGCACAGCTTTTGCCGCCTGGCTTCTCCTGGCTGGAATAGGGCGGGTACTCCTCGAGGCCTTCCGCCCTGACCAGCCCCGCATCCCCGGAACAGATACGAGTATCACCCGTGCCGTTGCGGCTGTGATGGCGTTGGCTGGTGTGATCATGTTACTAGTACGCAATAAAGTGATCCGGGTTCCTTTTGCTGAAAACTGGGCAGATAATTACAAGCTTGCTCCACCACGCGTAGAGAAAGGCGAGAAATCGCCATCACGCTCCAAGCGCCGTCGACGAAAACGATAAGACGAACAGAAATTGTTTCATCCCCCCTGTAGTCCCCCCTTCCTGAAGGGGGGACGGTTGGTTAATGGGGTTTGTGAGCGCAGGGCGCCCACAAACCCCTATAAAAAGGTTTCCCTCCCCAATTTGATGGGGAGGGGTTATGGGTGGGGGCAAAAAATGAATCCCCATTATTCTATGAGTGAAATATTTTTGAAGCAGCTATTCTTAATCCGCCGCCACCTTGATACTCATCTCAACTTTGGCGGGAGCTGGCTCACGCTTGTCGAAGCCAAAACGCTCGAAGATATCAGCATAGGTTTCGATGATCTGCTCACGGGTGAAGCCCATTTCCTCGTAGGAGTAGTCGTGATCGCTAAGACGGGCTTCGGTGGCCTTGATGCCTTCGGTGAAGGCCTCATCTATTTCATGTTTGTAATCGTAGCCAAATTGGGCGTAGAATTTTTTTGCTTCGGCTATCGGATCTCCAATCAATTTTTTATAGGAAAGGATGAGATGGTTTTCTGAGGGATGTTGATCGAGGTAAGAGAGCGGATACCGATACCAATGCTGGGAAAGCTCGTAGATCTCGTCCAAATAAATATATTTCTCAGCAGGCTCAGCAAAAATATGCCAGGCGTAGTTGAGCCAGGAAACGGTCGAGGGGAGCATATCGAGGGGGTTGCGGGCCAGATAGATGATCCGGGCATCCGGGAAAAACTCTTTCAGCGTGGAGATTTTTGCGCTAAAAGATGGGTTTTTGGAAACAAAATGGGGGATACCGGTCGCATATAAATGTCGCTGGAGCATGGATTTGTAGAAGGCCATGATCCTGTTCTTTTCGTCAGCGGGCAAGTCCCGGTCAAAGAATTGATACGGGGGCAATTCATCCATAAAGGGGAACATAAATGAGATCAGCAGACTCGACCAATTGTGCAGGAGGATATTTTCATCCTCTTCCGGTTCAAAAAATGAGATCGGGTGGATGGCGACCTTTTGCAGACCGGCACGATCGATCGCCCTGATCAGCTTATAAATGGGACTGCCGAAGATGCGGTCAATGACCTTGAGAAGATCGACGATTTTTCGTTGGGTGATGGATGGGGTCAGGTAGATATCCCAGGTGCGCATGCTGGTGAAATTTTCCTGATCATGAGAGAGAAGGCGATGCAGGAAAGATGAGCCGCTCCGAAAATTGCTAATGATGAAAAGCGGTTTTTCAACAGGGTGATTTTTGTAGGCAGGGAAGAAGATATCGTCGAGGCCGAAGCAGATCCAGGTGATGATGGTCACCAGCGGCCAGACGGTGTAGAAGAGCGCAAGGAATATGATCCGTTTTCTGGTCAGGCGGCCGGGCGTATTGGCTGTCTTGAAAAAGGAGCGATAGGTCATGCGCCAGAATAGTCGCAGATTGTAGGTCATAAGGCAGTATCTCGTTTTATTTAAGATTTTTTAACACATACTTGTACCTGCGATGCAAGTGCAGGTGAAGGACACGACGTTCACACGTGTGCCTGCGGAAAGTGCGGGCAAAGAAAAACTTAAAAACATCTTCGTGTTTCTTTGTGTTCTTAGTGTTTAGAAAAAATAATACCAGTAAATTGAACTGGGGGATTTTATCAGGCGTGGGCAAATCAGTAAACCGCTAAACTGTGTCATAATTGGGATGCAATTTTATTACAAGGAGAAAACGATGATCAAAGTTGGCGACAACGCATCCCTGACAAAGACCTTTAGTGATCAGGATGTGCGCAGTTTTGCGGAAATATCAGGGGATAAAAACCCCGTTCATCTGGATGATGAGTTTGCCGCGCAGACACAATTCAAAAAGCGCCTGGTGCATGGGATCCTGACAGCGGGATTGATCTCAGCCGTTTTGGGAACAGAACTTCCCGGGCCGGGCAGTATTTATATCAGCCAGAGCATCAACTTCCGGGCGCCGGTCTTTATTGGTGATACGATCACCGCAACGGCGACAGTCGTCAAGATGCGCGAGGGGAAACCGATCGTCACACTTGAGACGGTCTGCAAGAATCAGGATGAGGTGGTTGTGCTGAAGGGGGAAGCGGTTTTGTTGGCACCATAAAAAATAAATCTTTAGTCCTCTTTCGTAAGGACTCCCGGCGGCGTGTCCCCACCGCCGCACTCTGCTAGTATCCAGTCAAGCTGGACGAACGGTGCTACGCGAAGGACGGCGACTAGAGCAGTGATAAATAGAGGCTTACACAAGAGGTCTATTCTATAAAAACCAAAAGGCTGTCGTTTGATGACAGCCTTTTTACATTTATAGGACTTACGCAAAACACCTTTTTTCTCGCTGCGTTGTAGCTTGTCTACAATACCCCAACGCAGAGCATTGGGACTAGGACTATAAAGATGACAGCCTTTTTACATTTAGGTCACTTAAATGATACTGTCTCTCTTTTCACCGCCCTGTGGACACACCCATCCCAAATCTCCTGTGGGTAGATGATCTCGTTTGTGCCAGGCAATTGCTCCATCGCCAGGCCGGTGTTCAGATTGATCCCCACCTGCTGATAGGCTTTATAGGCCAGTTGACTGCAATAAAAGGATTTTTCACTCTCGGCATTCAGGAAGTTTATATTATAGGGTTTGCCGATCTGCGACAGACAATACTCCGCCACTTTCATGCGCATAAGCGACTCTTCATCTTCTGCAAGTTGCATTCCGGCAAATGGATAGGAAACTCCATAAAAGGTATCGAGTAAAAGGCCCCGCTCCTCTGTCATCAACTCCGCATCCCAGATTTCGTCTTGAAGATGAAAATCAATCACGCCTCGTGAACCAGATTCCACGCAACGTCCGTCCGGGCCGAGGAAAATGGCGATATGATCCACATCGCCGGGGACAAGCCGGCCGACCAGCAACCAGAATTCGCCAGGGAGGATATCCGGTTTGCCGTTCATGGTACAGATGATATCGCCTGTTTGCAAGGTCAGGCCTTCGATTTGGCAGGTATGGATCATATATTGATTATACGAGAAAATGATGAGTTTGTTGCTTGTCAATGCGAGACCTGCATTGCAGGTCGTGGCAATCCCCACAATAAGAAGGAGATTGCTTCGCTCCGCAAGCTTCGCTCGCAATGACGAGATCGCAGTTAGCGAATCGGCTGCCTCAGTACAGTCTTCAATTTCTCAGGTGCAACACGGCGAGGATCGCTGAGATAGATCTCGTGGTGTTTGCCATTTTCAACGTATCCATTTGATGGAATGAACTCAGTGTGCATTTTCGCGAGAACAGGTCCCTCGTCATCGTAGGAGCCAATATGCATGATCTGCACCGATAGCCCCTCCTGATAATTTTCCAACCGGACCTTGTCCAGGCTGGGGAGATCCTTCTTTTTACGGACCTGCTCAATGGCATCGGTAAAGATCTCAAACGTGATCCAGTCCGGGATCATGATCATCATCGTCCAATCCCAGGCGGATTTCTCGCGGGTGATAAAGGTATCCATATCCTCTGCCCACCAGAGTCCCTCGAGCGGGGGGACAACGTAATCCTTCTCCAGAGTCTTTTTGCTGATGAACTTCATCTTATAGGCGACTGCATAGAGCGCCTCGACGGCGTCCTGATATTCCTGCGCCGTGTTCGGGTCGCCGTGTCCGTCAACCATGAGGAATTGCATCTCAGGAACATCCACTGTTTCAAAATTCTTTTTTGGGGCATAAAGATGCTTCAGGGTTTTCTTGAAATCAATTTTCGTCATCTTGCTTCCTTTCTACGCATTCAGTGTGAAACTCTGTCCGTTTTCATATTTTTCAATTTGGTCATTTCGATATAGGGTCACGACCCCGCCGCCAAGCACCTGCCATTCAGCCCCTTTGGTCAGCAGGCCGGTGTATTCGTCGATCCCTAGCAATCTCACGCCGGGCAATATGGCTTTCAATTTACTCGCCCAATTTTTGCCAAAGCTATTATGATGCGGCAACACACAGGCATTTGGCACGAGATTCAATCCTTGTACGATTTTCCCGCTGCCGGGATCGTAATAATGCTCGCAAAGCACCATCGCCCCCGCGCTTGACCCGGCGATGACCGCGCCATTTTGATAGGCTTCCAGCGCAGCCTCCCAGGCTTTGCTCCCCTGCAATGTCTGGCTGAGATAATGGGTGAAGCCCCCGAGCAAATAGATTAACTTTGCTGCGCGGAGCGTTTCCACGATCTCAGGATCATTGGCGCTATTTTTGTCGATCAGAGGAATTGATTCCACATCCCTTGCCCCCAAACCCTGAAACCAGCGTACCCCATTTCCGCCTGCGCGCAGGTGATTTTTATCGGGTGCTGCCGCGGTCGGGATGATACGGATCGGGGCCTCAAAGCCACCTGCCAGTTCGATGGCACGTAAATCGGGTTCACGCATGGCTCCGCCAAATTCCGCACCGCCTTCCAGTAATAGATAGCCCATCTTATATCTCGCTTTCGATCTTTTGAATTGTTGCCTCAACCCAGGTTTGCTCGGCCATGATCATAGCCAAACTGTAATCGAAAAGGATTGCGACATGATCCGGTAGCGGCTGCTGAGATTCGGCCCGCATCGTGACATGCTGCAGGCGTTCTGCTAACGCATCTCTGAAGGATCGCAGCGCGCCCAGGGCTTGCTCCTGAGATACGACTGGCAGATTCGCGATCCCCAACAGGATGGGAGGAAAGCTGTTTTTAGGATGGGCGAGGGCTTCCAGCGTTGCTTCGGTTAATGCTGCTCTCCCATCAGCAGTGATCTGGTACACCCGCTGCGCTTTACCGCGTCCCTGTATGGGGATGAGTTCACTCTCAACCAGCCCGGCTTTCTCCAATTTTTTGAGCAAATAATAGATCGAGGAGAAGCCGATCTCGGTCCACTCGCGCATACCACGCGCCTCGATGATCTGGTCTATTTCGTAGCCGTGGCGGGGAGCTTCCGCTATCAGGCTCAGGATGGCTAATTCTGCATTGGTCATAGTTGATTTCCTATATTATTCTAGAGCTAGAATAATATAAAATA
>NZ_CEYOSI010000065.1:0-3568 GCF_982879505.1 Candidatus Desulfolinea nitratireducens | reverse complement strand
AAAATAGTGAAATTGTCAAGTGTGCCCCCCACCTACCTCCCCCCGTACACGGGGGAGGAACACGTTCTCCCCCCGCTTGCGGGGGGAGTTAGAGGGGGGAGAAAAGTGAAGAAAATCAGTAGACAGAGCTCTTAAATCCTGACATAATACAAAGTGCTCTAAAAATAAATTGTCTACTCTACATCCCTTAGGAGATTATCTAATGGTTTTACCCCTGACTCTTGAAAAAATGAAAGAAGCCCACACGCTTTTGACTGAATATTTTTATGAACTGCGTCCTGTTGTGCATGGATATGCCAATCGCACGCTTCATATTAATCTCGATAATAACGAGATCAGCGAGAAACCGGTCACGATGGAGATGAAGAAGCTCTTCACTGGCGGACGAGGTTTTGGGTTGAAATTGCTCTGGGATGCGGTTACCCCTGAAACAAAATGGGATGACCCTGAAAATGAGTTGATCATTGCCAACGGCCCGATCTGCGGGACGACCGGTTATGCTGGCTCCGGCAAAGCGACCGTGGTGACTCTCTCCCCGTTGACTTTGAATGTAGTTGACAGCAATGTGGGCGGCTATTTTGCCCCCTTCCTGAAATTTTCCGGGTTCGACGCAGTCGAAATTCAGGGCAAAGCGGTTGAGGACGTGGTCATCTTTATCGACGGGGATACAGGCAAAATCACGATCGAAACGGCGCCGCTCGAGAGCGTTGATTCCCATTTATTGGGCAAGCATCTCACCCGGATGTATGCCGACGATGAAAAGGGGCAGCGCGGCGTATCCGTCATGTCTGCGGGTGATGCGGCGGAGCATATCCGTTTTGCGATCATCAACGCCACCTGGTACGATGTGCGCCGCAAGGAAGTCCGCCTGAAACAGGCTGGTCGGGGCGGGACGGGGCGCGTCTTCCGCGATAAGAAGATCAAAGGGATCGTTGTGCGATATTCCAAAACGGGGGGCGACAGCAATGGCCCCTTCGACATCGATCTGATCCGCAAGGCGGGGGTACGTTTCAACCGCGAAATGAGCGAGTTGGACGATAAGCAAAACCAGATGAAAAAGGTTGGCACGGCAAATATCGTTGAGATCATGGATCACTTTGACCTGCTGCCGACGCATAACTTCCGCTATGGGAATCATCGTGATACGCATAAGATCGACTCGAGTGTTTGGAAGGAAAAATTCACCCAGGGGATGCCGGATGGCTGCTGGCTGGGATGCACGATGTCCTGCACGCACGGCGTGGATGATTTCCCGCTGAAAACCGGCCCCTATGCAAATGATAAGGTGCTCGTCGATGGGCCGGAATATGAAAACGCTGCCGGATTGGGCGCGAATATCGGCAACTTCGATCCACAGAAAGTGCTCGAGCTGAATTTCTACTGCGATACCTACGGTGTCGATAGCATCTCCTTTGCGAACGCAGTCGCCTTTGCGATGGAAGCCTACGAAGAGGGCATCATCACCAAGGAAGATACCGGCGGATTGGAGCTCAATTTTGGCAACGGCGCAGCTGCGATCGAGTTGCTCCATCAGATGGGGCGCGGTGAGGGATTTGGCGTGGTCGTGGGACAGGGCGTGATGCATATGAAAAAGATCTTCGCCGAGGAATATGGCGGCGACCCGGCCTTTCTGCATGATATCGGGATGGAGATCAAGGGGATGGAAATCTCGGAATATGGCACCAAGGAATCGCTTGCCCAGCAGGGCGGATTTGGCCTGGCGACCAAGGGTCCGCAGCACGATGAGGCCTGGCTGATCTTTATGGATCAGGTCCAGAATTTGCTCCCCAGCTTTGAAGATAAGGCCGAGGCTTTGCATTACTTCCCGATGTGGCGGACCTGGTTCAGCCTGCACGGGCTTTGCAAACTCCCCTGGAACGATGTCACCCCCGAAGACAATGGCGATACTACCGAGCCTGCCAAAGTGGAGGAACATGTCGAAAACTACACCTGGGTTCACGAGGGCGTGACTGGGATCCGAGTCTCAGCCAACGATTTGCTCCTGCAATCGGAGCGGGTCTATAACTTCCAGAAAGTATTCTCGATCCGGATGGGACGCGTTGGGCGGAGGCACGATTACCCGCCCTACCGTGCCATGGGGCCTGTCACCGTTGTGGAATACGAGTCTCGCGCCGAACTTTATGATAGCCAACTCGTCGACATCCTCGGTTTGAAGCCTGAGAATCTATCCATTGAAGAGAAGATGGCGAAGTTGCGTGAATATCGCGAAAGCCAGTATGAGCTGCTCCTGGATGCGGTCTACAAACGCCGCGGCTGGGATATGAATAGCATCCCGACTGTCGCGAAACTCAAAGAACTGGGGATGGATTTGCCTGAAGTCGTTGAGGTGGTAGAAGAGGCAAGGAAAGCTTAAACACAAAGGGCACAAAGTTCACGAAGGCAGTTCATGTAGAAAATTAGCATAAAGGCAGCATTGGCTGCTTTTATTGGGTGGAATATATTTTTCGTCGTAGAGCTAATTCGTACAGCCATTATCTTGAGCACTTCTTGCGATTATAATTTAATCATGAACTCTCTTGAAGAAACCCGCCCTCAGCGTAGCGCGCCCGATCTTGCTGCTTTTCAGCCCATCCCTATGTCAAGGGAAGAAAAGCGCAAAGCGAAAAATAAGCAGCTTCGTCGTGCTTTTGTGGTTGGAGTGGTTGTATTAATTTTGCTCTATTTTTTTGCGCCCATTAGAACGAATTTGCTCCTTTTGGGGACAGATGATTCGCCCAGTCGCGGGGTGTTGGGACGCACGGATACCATTATCCTGACAACGGTTGTACCATTTAAGCCCTATGTGGGCATGCTGGGGATTCCGCGTGATTTATGGGTAAATATTCCCAATGTTGGAGAACAACGCATTAACACGGCATACTTTTTCGCTGAAGCAGAAAAACCCGGGAGCGGCGGGCAAGCCGCGGTCACGTCCGTTGCTACAAATTTTGGGGTGCAAGTCCACTATTATTTGGCAATCCACATGATGGGGCTGGTAGATCTTGTCAATATTCTGGATGGAATCGATATTGTGCTGGAAAAACCGATGGGGGGATTACCCGCCGGAGAGAATCATCTTACGGGCGAAGCGTTACTCGCCTTTGTGCGTGAACGTTACAGCGCAAGCGATTTCTCACGAATGCAGCAGGGGCAAATAGTGATTAGCGCGTTGCTCAAAAAGCTGCTTTCACCAACGAGTTGGGGTAAACTGCCGCAATTGCTCATGACCCTCCCCAATGTGATCGAGAACAATATTCCCCTTTGGCAATACCCGCGGCTGGGAATTGCACTGATCCGCGCCAGCCTTGTCGGGGTAGATAGCAGGACGATCGATTGGGAGATGGTCACGCCATTTGTCACGTCGGGCGGCGCACAAGTTCTTGCCCCAAATTGGGATGTGATAAACCCTGTTCTTTTAGAAATGTTTGGAGAGTAAATCCCTGCCAAAACTCAAATATGGCAATATTGAAACACCCTGGAAAGAGCTCAAAGCGGAACTCGATGAACGTTTAATAACTCATGTTACGCAGTTCTGTAGTCGATAACGAGCTAAAATCAGGTCAAGGAG
>NZ_CEYOSI010000064.1:8103-16808 GCF_982879505.1 Candidatus Desulfolinea nitratireducens | reverse complement strand
CAAATTATGTCTCGTAATATTTCATATGCATTAACCGGTTGGCTGGCCGGTGCTGTGACCATGATCATCATGGGCTTTCTTTGGCCAAAAATATTTCCAGCAATCGTCAATGTTGAACATTATTATGGTGCTGGACCCAATTTAATCTCAATTATCGGGATAGCCTTGCTAGTGATGTCACCAGTATCACTGCTGGGTGGTCTTATTGGAGGTCGGGTTTCCATCGAGGGTGGGGAGTGGGGGCAGCGAGCGATTTCCGCCATTTTTGGAATCATTTTTACGATGCCGGTTAGCTGTGGGGTGTATCTGTATTTCACAGGATATGGGTTTGGTATTTCATGATAAAAATCGCAGAATATTTGACTCCCACTCCTTCACCATTGTGGAAACTGGCCAAACAGGCCGGGGCAGATTGGGCAGTGGGAAGTTTGCCCTTTGACGACCCGCTCAATGCTGGGGATGCCCCCTGGGACTATTTCCCGCTTTTACGGGTGAAACAATCATTTGAGAGCCATGGTTTTAAGTTGGCGGTGATTGAATCTCGCCCACCCTTGAATAATGCCAAACGCGGCTTACCGGGTCGTGATGAAGAAATCGCCACAGTGTGTACCTTGCTTGAGAATATGGGCAAATTGGGAATTCCTGTCTGGTGTTATGAATGGATGACCGATTTTAATTGGTTGCGCACCAATACCAGCACCCCGGCACGGGGCGGCTCGTTGGTGACCAGTTTTGATTACACATTGATTCAAGATGCACCACAGACCGAATTAGGGCCCATCAGTGAAGACACACTGTGGGAAAATCTGGAATATTTCTTAAAACGAGTGCTACCAGTAGCTGAAAAATGGAATGTCAAATTGGCCATGCACCCTGATGATCCCCCTTTATCACCCATTCGCGGTATTGGGCGGATAATGAGCAGTGTTGAAAATTTCAAGCGTCTGCTTGATCTGGTGCCCAGCCCAATGAATGGCATTACGATGTGCCAGGGCAACTTTACACTCATGACTGATGATCTGCCAGGTGTGATTCGGCAATTTGGAGAGCAGGACAAAATTTTCTTTGTTCATTTCCGCGACGTTATTGGTACACCTGAGAAATATTCGGAGGCGTGGCATGATGCTGGACAAACAGATATGTTGGCCTGTATGCAGGCTTATAAGGATATAGGTTTTGATGGAGTCCTGCGGCCCGATCACGTACCCACGGTTGAGGGAGATAGCAACGAAAACGCGGGTTACTCCTCATACGGTCGGCTCTTTGCGCTGGGCTATATTCACGGTCTAAGCCAGGCCGTATACAACGATTAGAAATTACAGATTCTGATAAAGGATTTTATTGCATGAGAATCGCAATTACCGGTGGCAATGGCCGAATCGGACAAGCCGTTGTTGAACTTGCTCTTACCCAAGGACACACTGTTGTAAATATTGATCGCATAAAAGGGGACGCAGATTTATCAGGGGTAACCCATTTTCAGCTGGACACTACAGATTATGATTCATTCAAGAAAGTACTGGATGGGTGTGAGGCGTTGATTCACCTGGCCGCTATTCCAGGGCCTGGCTATCATCCTGATCATATTGTTCATAATAATAATGTTGTTTCGAGCTACAATGCGCTCAGGGCGGCCGCAGAACTAGGTATCAATCGTGTTTGTCAGGCCTCCAGCATTAATGCCATTGGCGGTGCATATAGTCGCTTACCACACTACGATTACTTTCCTCTTGATGAAGAGCATCCCACCTATAATGAAGACCCTTATAGCCTGTCAAAGTGGATCTGTGAGATCCAAGCTGATTCATTCGTCAGAAGATATGAGAATATGAAGATTGCCAGCCTTCGTATTCATGGTGTCGCGGCTGAACGGATTGATTCAGCCAAATGGCAGGATTCGGCTACTGATATCGTGGTAAAACATTTGTGGGGCTATGTACGCCGCGATTCAACTGCGCGCGCCTGCTTACTTGGTGTTACGGCTGATTTTAGCGGTCATGAAGCTTTTTATATTGTTGCCTCTGATACGGTTATGAACATAGCTTCGCTGGAGCTTAAAGAGCAATTCTATCCAAATGTTTCCGTGCAGGGGGATCTCAGTGAAAATAAGAGCTTCTTTGATTGTCAGAAAGCTAAGCGATTATTAGGCTGGCAGCACGATACAGATTCTAAATAGGGGTGTATTCGTTCTCTTTTTCTATTCTCAATCCAATAACGGAGTAAATAATGCATATTCAACCCTCGCGTGAGGATTTGATCGAACTCACTAAGCTCAACCCTTTTTTGCGTTTCGACGATGGCCGACCAAAAGTTCCAGATGATCTACTGGCTCGCATGAAATTGGTAACAAATGAGGAAGCCTGGGCAATTCTGCATAAGCATGAGTATCTGCGTCAATTTGAAGGTGGCTGGCGAGAAACGCACCCGGGGCGCAAGCTTGTGGGACGGGTGGTCACAGCCCAATTTCTTCCTCACCGCCCTGATTATCACGATGCTATTCAGCAGGCCGGCTTGGCCGAGGGGCGCTCCAATATTGGAGGTCAAAACTCGTGGGTTATTGAGATGTTGGGGGAAAATGATGTCATGGTGGTAGATATTTTTGGGAAAGTTAAAGATGGAACCGTAATCGGGGATAATTTGGGAACTGCTGTTCAGGCACGTACCAATACTGGTGCGGTTATAGATGGGGGTATCCGTGATTATGATGGATTGACTAAACTACCAAACGTAAATTTCTTTATGCGCGGCATGGACCCAACCCCCATCGCCGACGTGACATTGGCTGGCATCAACATTCCAATTCGGATTGGCGGAGCGACAGCACTCCCCGGTGATATTATTTTGGGCACGCCAACCGGGATCACCTTTATTCCCCCACACCTCGTGCAAGAGGTTGTTGAAACCAGCGAAGAGATACGAATCCGTGATGAGTTTGGCAAGCAGCGCCTGGCAGAGGGAAAATACACCAGCGGAGAGATTGATGTCCCAGAGTGGCGTGAAGATATCAATGCAGATTTTAAAACCTGGCTCAAGAATAGAAACTGAAAGGAAGCGCATGAATAAAAAAGAGAAAAACTCTACACGGCCCGAAGAGTATGTGTCCAATTTTGGGCTCCCGAGCGATCTGAAGATAACAGATCTGAGAATTGCTACCGTGGGCTGGGACGACTGGCGCTTCCCAATAATTCGTATTGATACAAATCAGGGATTAAGCGGTTATGGGGAAGTGCGCGATGGGGCCAGCAAGACCTTCGCCCTGATGCTTAAAAAGCGTTTATTGGGTGAGAATCCATGCAATGTGGATAAACTTTTTCGTAAAATCAAGCAATTTGGACACCATGCCCGACAGGGTGGCGGTGTATGCGGTATCGAAATGGCCCTCATGGATTTGGCGGGGAAGGCTTACGGCGTCCCCGCTTATGCTTTATGCGGTGGCAAGTTTCGGGATCAGGTCCGCATCTATTGTGATACGCCGAATGAAGACACTGGGATAGCAATGGGCCATAAGCTTAAGGAGCGGATGGAGCGCGGCTTCACAATGCTCAAAATGGATATCGGCATCCAACCATTGATTGGTATAAAAGATGCGCTTACTTATCCAGCAGGAATGTTGAACTCTCATGATGGAACCTCATTAGAGCGGATGCTGGATATCAACTCCATTCAGCACCCTTTTACCCATGTGCGCTTAACCACGGAGGGGATTCGATTATTAGTGGAATATGTTGAGCAGGTCCGGTCGGTTGTTGGATACGAAATCCCAATTGCGGCCGATCACTTCGGGCATATCGGGATAGATGATTGTATCCGTCTGGGTGAAGCCCTTGAACCCTATAATCTGGCCTGGCTTGAAGATATGGTGCCCTGGCAATATACCGATAAATGGGTTCGCCTGGAGCGCTCGCTCAAAACACCTGTTTGCACCGGGGAGGACATCTATCTAAAAGAAGGCTTTTTACCTTTGTTGCAGGCAGGAGCCGTTAATGTCATTCATCCAGATCTGGCCACAAGCGGTGGCATTTTAGAAACGAAGAAGATTGGTGACCTCGCCCAGGAATATGGCATCAGCATGGCCATGCATATGGCGGGCACGCCCATCAGCACTATGGCAAGTGTTCATTGTGCTGCTGCAACTGAGAATTTTATCGCTTTGGAGCATCACTTTGCAGATGTGCCCTTCTGGAATGATTTTATTAACATTGGATCAAAACCAATTATTCAAGAGGGCTATATCCCTGTGCCCGATAAACCCGGGCTGGGATTTGAAATCAATGAAGAAACGATTAAAGAGCATCTCGTCTCCGACGACCAGGGATTTTTTGAACCAACTTCGGAGTGGGATTCTGAGCGTAGCTGGGATCGCCTGTGGTCATAGATGATTATCGGAAAATGGAATAAATTCATGAAAATTACAAATGTTAAATCTATTCTGACGGCGCCTGAAGGCATCGCCCTCGTTGTCGTCAAAGTCGAAACGGATCAGCCGGGATTATATGGGCTCGGCTGTGCAACCTTTACGCAACGCCCCACCCTGGTGGCAAATGCGGTTGACGAATATCTTGCTCCCCTGCTTCAGGGCCGTGATCCAGCCAATATCGAAGATCTATGGCATATGATGCATGTCAATTCCTACTGGCGCAACGGCCCGGTCCTGAATAACGCGATCAGTGGTGTCGATATGGCCTTATGGGATATTAAAGGCAAAGAAGCCAATATGCCCGTATATGATTTGCTGGGTGGCAAGTGCCGTGAGGCGGCCATGGTCTATCGCCATGCCGATGGTCGTGACCCCCAGGAAGTATTGGATAATGTACTCAATTATCAGGAAGAGGGATATCTGGCGGTCCGTTGTCAGATGGGCGGTTACGGTGGCCGGGTCAAGGAAATGACAGACGATACGGTTCAACCGGGGAAAGCAGCACCGCAAGCGACCCATCGCATCCATATGATGGAACGTTTGAATACCAATTTTCCCGGGGCATATTATGATCCGGACTGGTATGCCCGTTCCGTCGTGGAATTATTTGAACATGTGCGGACAAACGTCGGTGATGACCTTTTCCTTTTGCATGATGTCCATGAGCGTCTTACACCGATGGATGCGATTCGCCTGGCAAAGGCATTGGAGCCTTATCGCCTCTTTTTCCTGGAGGACCCCCTGGCTCCCGATCAGATCGAGTGGTTCCGTCGGTTGCGTGATCAATGTGCCACGCCAATTGCTATGGGTGAGCTGCATAATAACCCCCTGGAATGGCGTATGCTAATTGCCGAGCAATTGATAGATTATATCCGTGCCCATATTTCCCAATTGGGTGGCTTGACTCCTGCCCGCAAATTGGCCTCCTTATGTGAAGCCTTCGGTGTACGCACAGCCTGGCATGGCCCGGGCGATGTCTCTCCTGTCGGACATGCGGCAAACCTGCACCTGGACCTGGCATGTCATAATTTTGGGATTCAGGAAGTGATCAATTTCAGTGATGTACTCTATGAGGTCTTCCCGGGCACACCTGAATTGCGCGGAGGATATGTCTGGTCGAACGGCAAACCTGGATTTGGGGTTGATATCGATGAAGAAAAAGCAGCTCAGTACCCAATCGAGATTCCGCCAATTACGTGGACGCAAAGTCGTTGGCCTGACGGTACGATTTGGACACCTTAGTAAATTACAGAAAACATTCTAACTACTCAGGCTTGTCTTTGCGAGGCAGTTCTACCGCCGAAGCAATCTCCCAAGCAGTTTTGGAGACTGCCGCGTCGCAAAAGCGTGCTCCTCGCACAGACACTTCTGAAGAGGCTGAGTAGTTACGAAGCAATCTAATATTAAAGTGCTACATTTCATTGCTAGAAAGTATATAGAAGAAAGCTTATGAGCATTAAACCTGATAAATTCCCAATGCGGGCAGTCCCCGGATATTATTCGAGTACCGAAGGTATTCAGATCGCCTTCCAGACAAATGCCAATGCCAGCGATGAAGATTTGCAGTTTTATCAGCAATTAGGTGTCGAGTGGGCTATGGTTAACATCAATAATGCTGAGCAGCACTCGCTCGAATTTTATAAAGGCCTGGTCAAACGTTTTGGTGATTACGATATCAAGATTTATCGAATAACCAACCTCGGCGTTCACAACGTGCCTGAGATCACACTCAATCTTCCCGGCCGCGATAATAAGATAGATGAATTTAAGGGTTTTATCCGTAATATCGGCGCCGCAGGAATTAAATACAATACCTACGCCCATATGGCCAACGGGATTTGGTCTTCCCCCCGAATCGATGGGCGAGGCGGGATGAGTGCACGCCACCTTGATATATCTAACGCTGTCGGATATTGGGATGATCATAGTTATTCTGGGGAATTGACACATGGACGGACCTATAGCGAAGAAGAATTATGGGAAAACTATGCCTATCTGATCCGCCAGATTGCACCGGTGGCCGAAGAGGCCGGTGTACGGATCGGGATCCATCCCGATGATCCGCCAGTTTATGCATTGGGAGGCATTCCACGCTGTATCTTTGGCAATTTTGCCGGTTATAAAAAAGCAATGGAAATTGCAGATAGCCCCAATATCGGCGTTTGTCTTTGCATTGGCTGCTGGCTGGAGGGGGGCGAAATCGGTATGGGCAATAGCGTGGTTGATGCCATAAAATATTTTGCATCAAAAAACCAGCTCTTCAAAGTTCATTTTCGGAATGTTTCAAATCCCATGCCCGAGCCATTGGCCGAGACGCTGATCGATAATGGTTATCAGGATATGTACGATGTAATGAAGGCACTCCGCGAGGTGAAATTCGACGGGTGTATTATTCCTGACCATATTCCACAGATGTTGGGTGGGCATCGGGTGGGCGTGGCCTATTCGATTGCCTATATGCGAGCGCTGGTGCAGGCGGCGAATCATGAGTTTGGCGGGGCTGCATAGAGTCGGTATTGAATGAAAAAAGTGAGAGTATCCTATGAACAAAGTAATTGAGCAAATTGGAAAGCTGGGCGTCGTCCCTGTCGTAGCAATTGAGGATGCAGCCGACGCGCCCCGATTGGGTCAGGCCTTGATGGCCGGTGGTTTGCCTTGTGCAGAGATCACATTTCGTACGGCAGCAGCAGAATCGGCCATCCGTGCAATGGCTACTGAATATCCGGATATGCTGGTGGGGGCCGGAACTGTGTTGACGGTGAATCAGGCAGAAAGAGCCCTTTCCGCTGGTGCAAAATTTATCGTTACCCCTGGATTTGACGCCGCCGTTGTCGATTGGTGCCTGAGTCACGAGTTGCCGATCACTCCCGGAGTAATGACCCCGACTGAAATTAATTTGGCTCTCAATAAAGGGCTGAAGCTGTTGAAATTTTTCCCTGCGGAAGCGGCTGGTGGCATCAAAACGCTCAAGGCCATTGGTGGCCCTTATGTCGGTGTTTCCTTTATCCCAACCGGCGGGATCGGTGTTCACAACCTGGCTGACTATTTGCGATTGCCCATGGTCCACGCTTGTGGAGGCAGTTGGCTGGTCAAAAAACAGCTGATTGCAGAGGGCGAATTTAAACAAATCGAGAAGTTAACTGCTGCCGCTGTAAAACTGGTTCAGGAAATACGAGGAGAAAATCATGACTAAGCGCGTTGTGACTCTCGGCGAAATCATGTTGCGTTTGAAACCAGTCGGTTTTGAGCGCTTCTTTCAATCGCCGACATTGGAAGCCACCTTTGGCGGTGGTGAGGGGAATGTTGCTATATCATTGGCGAATTTTGGCCTGGACGCAGCTTTTGTGACAGCCCTGCCCATGAACCCCATTGCCGACGCCTGCATCCGATTTTTGCGCGGTTATGGTGTAAACACCGATCATATTACTCTACAGGGAGAGCGGATGGGGATCTACTTTTTGGAGGCTGGAGCCAATCAACGACCCTCGAACGTCGTCTATGATCGCGCCCATTCTTCCATTTCCACTGCCCAGGCTGCAGATTTCAACTGGGATGCCATTTTTGAAAATGCAGGTTGGTTCCATATTACCGGCATCACACCGGCCATAAGTGAATCAGCGGCAACGTTGTCCCTGAAGGCTGTGCAGGAAGCAAAAGCACGCGGCGTCACTGTTTCCTGTGACTATAACTTCCGCAAAAAATTGTGGAAGTATGGCAAGAGTGCTCCTGAGGTGATGGGAGAATTGGTCAAATTTGTGGATGTGGGCATCGCCAATGAAGAGGATTGTCAGCGTTCGCTGGGGGTTTCTGTGAGTGAAGGGGATTGGGAGCAGGGTGTCAGTTCAGGTGAATTGGATACAGCTCGGTATCAGGCCCTGGCAGAGAAAATGTTTGCCACCTTCCCCAATCTGAAATATCAGGCGATCACGCTGCGTGAAAGTTTTAGCGCCAGCCATAATGGCTGGTCGGGATGTTTATTTAACGGAAACAAATTCCTCGTCAGCCAGCGATACGATATCAAAGATATTGTGGATCGTGTCGGGGGAGGCGATTCATTTGCGGCCGGATTAATTTACGGTTTACACACGGGAATGACAGATGAAGACGCCCTGAGCTTTTCAGTGGCAGCTTCTTGTCTGAAACATTCCATTTCCGGAGATGTAAACCTGAGTACAGTCTCTGAGGTCCAAAAACTGATGGCTGGTGATGGCTCAGGCCGAGTACAGAGGTAGCTGTCCTGTTGAATTGACTCTTCAATCCCATTCAGTATTTATAAGTAGAGGAGAAA
>NZ_CEYOSI010000064.1:0-8003 GCF_982879505.1 Candidatus Desulfolinea nitratireducens | reverse complement strand
TGTCCTGTTGAATTGACTCTTCAATCCCATTCAGTATTTATAAGTAGAGGAGAAATAGTGAATCAGAAACCTTTCTTTAAAATAACGGAAGACGATTTATCTCAATTTGCCAGTCCGGTATTCGTGACTTTTGGTGAAACCATGGTTCGGGATACCCCGGCAGATAATGAACGACCAGAACGCACGCGGCAGGTTCACCTTTCCATGGCAGGGAGTGAATATACCCTGGCGATGGGACTCAGCCGCCTTGGGATGCCTGCTGAATATATTACCCGGGTTCCGGATAATCCTTATGGTCGCGCGCTGCGAAATATTGCCCGCGAAAATGGTGTTCTGACCGATCATTTTGTGTGGGCACCCAAAACTGAACCCATTGGACGTCTGATCTATGAAATTGGTCGCACCCCCCGCAAGAATACCGGTGTTTACCAAAGAATGTACTCTGCGGCTTCAAAGTTGGATGCAGGTATGGTTGATTGGCCATCTGTCTTGAAGAATGCCCGGCTATTTCATACCTCCGGAATCACCTTTGGCTTGGCAAATCACAGTGGGTACGATCGTAATTTCAATTATGAGGCCTTTAAAGAAGCGATGTCCGCCAAACCAAATGACTGCCTGGTTGGGATGGATTTCAACTACCGCCCGACCCTGTGGTCGCCGGATCAGGCCCGAGAATTAATGACGCCAATTGTGTCTGAACATATCGACATTTTTATCACCACAATTGAGGATATGGCTCGTTTATACGACATCGATTGTGGCCAGTATTCGGCCAAACAGGTCGTCGATGGCGATATGGGACGACTGGAAGATGATGATATTCAAGCCTTCGCCCAGAAAGTGATGGAACTCTTTGATGTCAGGATTGTCGCCATCACCATCCGCTATCCCGACACCTTTGAACAGCATCGTTGGGAATCAGCCGCCATAGATTCGGATGGGTTTTTCTTCCGCTCCCCTGAGGTGAAACCAATCACGCTCTGGGATCGGTTGGGCGGCGGCGATACCTGGAATGCTGGATTTTATTATGGCTTACTGACCGAAGATTTTAGCCCCGCCGGGTTGACCAAAGGTGTTCTGGTTGGTGATGCCGCCACGCGCATCAAACAGACCCTGATGTTCGATCTGCCACTGATCGATAAAGCCGAAGTCGAATCCTTAATGAAAGCCGATGCCTTTGGAGGCGGAAAGCGTACCTCTCGATAGATCTGTTTCCGGTCGAGGATTAGCAGGAGACTTGTTCTGGTCCAAAGCATAATTGATTGAAGACAAGAGCCGTGGTCCAATTTTTATTTATTAATAGGAGATACCAATGAAGAAACACGAAAAACTAGCCATCATTCGCGATACCGGCATCATCGCCATTATGCGGGCCTCTTCATCCGATCAATTGATTACTGCGGCCGATGCCATCAAGGCAGGTGGGGTCAGGGTAATCGAAGTCACCATGACAACGCCCGGAGCTTTAAGCGTTATTGAAAAAGCCAAAGCCAGATATGGAGATGATGTTCTTTTTGGCGCAGGGAGTGTGCTTGATCCGGAAACTGCTCGATCTGCCATCCTGGCCGGAGCTGATTTTGTGGTCGCACCTACGCTGAATCTTGCTATGGTGGCCTTGTGCAATCGCTATAGTATCCCCGTGATGCCCGGTTGTTACACTCCCACTGAAGCACTTACTGCCTGGGAAGCAGGTGCTGATATGATCAAGCTCTTTCCAGCCAGCTTTGGAGGTGCGTCCCTGGTCAAGGCGATGTTGGCGCCCCTGCCTCAACTGGAGATTGTCCCCGTTGGTGGAGTTGACCTCGATACCGCTGCCGATTTCATCCGTAAAGGGGCTGCAGCCCTTGGGGTTGGGAGCAGTTTGGTCAACCAAAAATTGCTGGATGAGGGGAACCTCGATGAGTTAACCCGCCGGGCAGAGAAGTTTATCCAGGCAGTTAAAAACGGTCGTTCTGGGTAGGAAGATTTTTTATATTTACCGTGGAGCATTTTATATGAAAATAGAAAAAGTGGATGTTTGGTTGGTGGAAGGGATCAAATATAACTGGACACTTCTGCGTATAACCACAGACAATGGTTTGACAGGCGTTGGGGAAGCCACAAACTGGCCAGGCAGCCCGCTGGTCTATCATGCCGCCAAACATCTTGGAGAACGGATCATTGGTTTGGACCCAAGCCGTATAGACTATATCTGGTCCAAACTCTACCGCGATTTGAATTGGCTTGGACCAACAGGTGTGATGATGTGTGCCATGTCTGGGATCGATATGGCATTATTAGACCTGAAAGCAAAATCTTTGGGAGTTCCTTGCTACGAGTTATTGGGTGGGGCATTTCGCAAGAAAATCCTGCTTTACGCAAATTACTGGTTTATCAAAGGTGGTCACAACCCTGAAGATTATGTGTGGCAAGCCAAAGAAGTTGTGGCTCAAGGGTTCACAGGGTTAAAGTTTGACCCATTTGCACACACCAATTACCTTTTTGGAGATGACCTCAGTTCCAATTTGACCCTGACATCGGCCCAGGAAGATTTGGCCTATGATATTGTTCGGGCTGTTCGGGAAACTGTCGGCCCGGATGTTCAACTTGCGATCGAAACCCATGCCATGCTCAGCATGCCCACAGCTCTTCGCATGGCTGAGCGTCTGGCTCCCCTTAATATGATGTGGTACGAGGAACCTGTAGGCCCGGAATCAGCCAATACCCTGAAATATTTTCGTGAGCGAACCAACGTCCCGATTTGTGTGGGAGAGCGACACTACAGTCGCTGGGGTTTCCGTCCTGTTTTGGAGCAGCAGCTTGTGGACTATATTATGCCTGATATCACCCGCTGTGGTGGTCCCAGTGAACTGAAGCGCATCGCCACAATGGCCGAGACATATAATATCCAGGTCGCTCCACATAACCCCAATGGACCTCTATCGACCTTGGCCAGTGCCCATGTATGCGCCTCCATCCCTAATTTTTTCCGCCAGGAATTTATGTTCACTGATGTCCCCTGGAGAGATACCGTTATCAGCCGCCCTCTTAATATCAAGGATGGTTATTACATTTTGGATGATACACCTGGATTAGGCGTAGACCTTGTTGATGAGGTCATGGAAGCACATCCGGGGATCACGGAAATGAAACCAGGTTTTTACGTCTAAAGTAGGGCGAGGCTCCTTTATGAAATTATGGCAATCTGATCAGGAATTATTTGAACTGGCTCGCCGGGAATTATTTACGGCCGTTGTCGGCGATATTATGGATACGCTCGGCCTTCAAAAACAATTTTTGCCACCCCAAATACGCCCCTTGCGCAATGATATGGTCCTCATCGGTCGTGCAATGACGGTTTTGGAAGCAGATGTTTTTTCCGCAGAAGTGGAAAATTCTGCCAATTCACTGATGGCAAAACCATTTGGATTAATGCTCGAGGCGTTGGATGATTTGAAAGCCGGAGAAGTTTACATATGCACGGGAGCATCTCCGACCTATGCGCTTTGGGGGGAGTTGATGAGTGTCAGGGCAATCCAATTGGGTGCAGCCGGAGCAGTTCTGGATGGGTACGCCCGTGATACGGACGGGATTCTGAATCTCAATTTCCCGGCCTTTTCATACGGTTCCTATGCCCAGGATCAAGGTCCACGCGGCAAGGTAATTGATTTTCGGGTGCCTCTGGAAATCGGTGGGGTCAAAATCATGCCGGGCGATATTGTTTTTGGCGATATCGATGGCGTTTGTATCATTCCGCAAGAGGCTGAAGAAGAGGTGTTTGTCAAATCTGTCGAAAAGGCACGCGGTGAAAAGCTGGTCCGTAAAGCGATCGAGTCAGGGATGAGTGCCGCTGAGGCCTTTAATAAATTTGGAATTATGTAGGGCATAGCTTATGTCTCTGAAAATCGATTTGAGCGGAAAACGAGCTTTGGTCAGTGGTGTGTCCAGTGGCATTGGGAGTGGGGTTGCGCGGATTTTAGCCCAGGCAGGTTGTGATATTTCGGGATGTGGATTAGATGAATTTGACTCAGCGGGGGCACAGCATTTTATTGAGTCTGTTGAAAAAGAGGGTGGTATGGCAGAATATTTATCCCTTGATCTGACTGATCCAGGAGAAATTGAGCGATGGGTGAATACAGCCCGATCCACAATGGGGGGGATCGATATTATTATTTCCAACGCGGGCCGCAATATTTTTGAGGGGCTGGAAAATTGCACTAATGCTGCCTGGGAAGAATGCATGAATCTGAATTTGGCTTCGCATTGGCGTTTGGCAAAATCTGCATACCCATATTTAAAGGAAAGTGGGCGGGGCGTTTTTATTATTACAACATCTAATCATGCCTTCAATACAATTCCAGACTGCTTTCCATATAATATTGCTAAAGCCGGGCTGGTGGCCATGGTGCAATCTTTGGCTATTGAGTGGGGACCCCATATTCGCGCAGTTGGCATTGCTCCTGGCTTTGTTGATACACCGGCTGGCCGCAACTGGTTCAACACCTTTGCAGATCCAGATGCCGAGTTAGCCAGAACAAAAGCCTCCCATCCGGTTAATCGAATTTGTTCCGTTGAGGAGATTGGTGCTTTGGCTGCTTTTTTGGCCAGCGAATGGGGGGGATTTATTTCTGGCACTACAATTTTGGCGGACGGTGGTCGCTCCGCTTTAATGCAGGATGGTGAAGGATATGGCAAATATTTGTAGCATTAAGAAAAGTGAATATCATGGCTTTGAATCTTATATTTTAACAAATGGTCATATACAGATTTGTGTCGTCCCTGAGCTCGGGGGGAAAATCACTTCGATTAAAGATTTATCTACCGGGCGGGAGTGGTTATGGAGTAATCCATATTTGCCTAAAGAATCCGTCGTGTATGGGGCATCCTTTATTGAAAAATATGATACAGGCGGACTGGATGAATGCTTTCCAGCAGTTCTTGGGGGTGAATATCCGGATGAACCCTGGGATGGAATCGTTATTCCAGATCATGGTGAACTTTGGTGTCAACCTTGGGAAACCAAGATCGTTGAATCTTCAGCGAAAAAAATAATTCTGACGATGAGTTGCCATGGCGTCCGGTTTCCCTATCACTTTGAACGCACCCTGACAATCTCAACCGAAGGCCCAGTCCTTACGCTTGATTATCAGGTTTGCAATCTTTCAAATTTTGAGATGCTCTTTCTTTGGTGCATTCATCCACTAATAAATATAGAAAAGGGAATGCAGGTGATCTTACCTCCTGAAATTAAAACCCTTCGGCTTGATTCCGGGACGAATAATTTTTTAGGCGAAAGTGGTTCTCAGATAGGGTGGCCGCAGACAAATAGTGCAGATAATCGGCCAATCGATTTGTCTCAGGTGCCAGCCAATAATTTTGGACAGGCATATAAACTTTATACGTATCCCATCAAGGGGGACGCACAGGTTGAGGCGGGTATTATTGATCCAACAGGAAAACATTCATTCATTTTTCGTTTTCAACCAAAGGAAATTACCCATGTTGGTTTATGGATGAATTACGGAGCTTGGTCGGGTAGTGGTTCCGAACCTTACTTCAACCTGGGTCTTGAACCCTGTATTGGCGGTACGGACGGGTTGTCAAACGCAAAAGATATGGGCGAGTATGGAAATTTGCCTGCCAAAGAATCTCGCCTTTGGACCCTGGAACTCTTGGTCACATGATTTTCACCACAAGCGAAAGCCATCTCTTATTATGCATCGCCAAATGATGCATATAACCGCAATATCAAGGATAAAAGGAAAAAATATGTCACAAAATACTTACAATTTCCCGAAAGAATTTATCTGGGGCGCAGCCACTGCTTCGTATCAAATCGAGGGCGCGTGGAATGAGGACGGCAAAGGAGAATCTATTTGGGATCGCTTCTCACATACGCCGGGCAAGGTCAACAATAATGACACAGGCGATATTGCCAACGATCATTATCATTTGTGGCGCAAAGATATCAATTTGATGAAAGAGCTTGGATTAAAAGCATACCGTTTCTCGATTTCATGGCCCCGCATTTTGCCAAAAGGACGCGGAAAGATAAACCAAATAGGAATTGAATTCTACAGCAAACTGGTCGATGGCTTGCTTGAAGCGGGCATTACCCCTTTTGCCACACTATATCACTGGGATCTTCCCCAAGCCCTGCAGGATGAAGGCGGCTGGGAAGTTCGTTCAACCGCCGAAGCCTTTGTTGAATATACCGAAGCCATAACGCGAGCCTTAGGCGATCGGGTGAAGGATTGGATCACCATCAATGAACCAGCTGTCGTTGCCTGGATTGGTAATGATATCGGTGAACATGCTCCAGGTTATCAGGATATGAGGCGCGCTATTCCGGTCAGTTATCATGTGATGCTCGCCCATGGCTGGGCCGTCCCGATCATCCGCAGGAACAGCCCGAATTCAGAAGTGGGTATCACGCTGAATGTAGGCTGGAGGGAGGCCGCTTCAAACTCCTCCTTTGACCTGGATGCCGTCCGAGAAGGGGATGGCAAATGGACGCGCTGGTTCTCCGATCCTCTCTATGGACGCGGTTATCCTGCTGATGTGATCGCGGATTTTGAGAAACAGGGATACCTGCCAAAAGGAATGGATTTTATTAAGGAAGGTGATCTTAATGCCATCGCCACACCCACAGATTTTCTGGGTGTAAATTATTACAACCGCGAGGTTGTCCGTTCAGATGCCTCAGATAATGAACCGCAGACGGTTTTTGAAAAGCCAAAGACTCCCGAAAACTGGACCGAGATGGGCTGGGAAATTTACCCTGAGGGGCTGGCGGGCGTGCTTGGGATGATGTACTTTGATTACAAGCCGCTCAAATTATATGTCACTGAAAACGGCGCAAGCTACTCCACAGCTCCTGATGAAAATGGTGTGGTGAATGATACCTATCGCCTTGATTATTACAAAACTCATCTTGCTGCCGTGCACCGCGTCATGCAAGCGGGTGTGCCCATGGCTGGATATTTTGCGTGGTCGCTGATGGATAATTTCGAGTGGGCCAAGGGATACGCCCAACGCTTCGGTATTGTTTGGGTTAATTTTGAAACACAGGAGCGCATTATAAAGGAAAGTGCCAATTGGTATAAAAATCTTATTAAAAATAATGGATTTTCAGCTCAATCCTAATGAGGAATCTGAAGACAAAATTGAGGATGTTTACGAGGAAGGTTCTCAATTTAAATGTATTGGGCAATAAAGGACAATATAATGATTCTTGACCGCTTCAAACTTGATAATAAAGTTGCCCTCGTTACTGGAGCTGGTCGTGGACTTGGGCAGGGGATGGCAATTGCCCTGGCTGAAGCAGGTGCCGATGTGGCCGGGTTGGGATCCGGCTCCCTGGACGAAACCGCTGCCCGAGTAAAGGCTCTTGGAAGGCGCTTCCTGCCGCTTAAAGTCAATTTACTCGAAGCAAATGCTGATGACCTGAACAAAGTGGTTGGACGGGTGGTGGCCGATTTGGGGAGGCTGGATATTCTGGTTAACAACGCCGGCATCATCCGTCGCGCCCCGGTGCTGGAATTCAGCGAGCAGGACTGGGACGATGTGATCCAGGTAAACCTGAAAGCCGTCTTCCTGCTCTCCCAGGCCGCCGGGCGAGTCATGGTTGAATATGGGCAGGGCAAAATTATCAACATCGCCTCGATGCTCTCCTTCCAGGGTGGCATTCGGGTAGCCTCGTACACCGCCTCAAAAGGTGGCGTGGCGGGCATTACCCGACTAATGGCAAATGAGCTTGCTGCCAAGGGTATTAATATCAATGCTATCGCCCCAGGCTATATGGCTACTGATATTACCGAGACATTGCGAGCGGACCCAGAGCGTGGCCCAGCGATCCTTGACCGTATTCCGGCTGGGCGCTGGGGAAACCCCGACGACTTAAAGGGAGCGGTTATTTTCCTTGCATCTCCTGCGTCAGACTAAGTGAACGGCGCCATTGTGCCGGTAGATGGTGGTTGGCTGACTCGCTAATAAGAACCAGGTCACGGAAAACGACGGAAGAA
>NZ_CEYOSI010000063.1:0-16833 GCF_982879505.1 Candidatus Desulfolinea nitratireducens | reverse complement strand
GGCAGCTGGAGGCGCGGAGCGGGTTGTGCAAAGCGACTTGAGTCGCAAATTCCTGAAGGTGGCAAAAACCTCCTATACCTTAAATGGCTTTCCCATCAACAAAAAGGATTTTCAAATTGGCGACTTCTGGCCACACATCAACCGTCTAAAACGTGCGAATGAGCGCTTTGACTGCGTTTTTCTCGACCCGCCTTTTTTTGCATCCACCAGCAAAGGCCGTGTGGACCTGGCCGAAAACAGCGCGCGACTGATCAACAAGGTGCGTCCATTGATCGTGGACGGCGGTCACCTTGTTGCGATCAACAATGCTCTTTTTCAGCGAGGAACCGACTTTTTTCATACACTTGAGGAACTCTGTAAAGATGGCTACCTGGAAATCGAAAGCTTGATTCCAGCACCAGAGGATTTCACCGGATACGCAGAGACGCGCGTCGGTGTGCCACCTGTCGACCCAGCCCCCTTCAACCATTCGACAAAAATTGCTATACTAAGGGTCCGAAGAAAAGAAAGCTGAGGAGCTTACGATGAAGTTGACTGGTTTACATTTACTATTGACCTATCGCTGTAATTTTGAGTGCGATCATTGCTTCCTGTGGGGCAGCCCCTGGCAAAGTGGCACAATGACCCTGGCGCAAATCCGGGAGATTTTGAAACAGGCACAATATCATCCCTCGATCAAGTCGATCTATTTCGAGGGCGGCGAACCATTTCTTTATTATCCAATTTTGCTAAAAGGTATTCAGCTCGCTGCTGAACTTGGCTTCGAGACCGGAATCGTCTCCAACGGCTATTGGGCAACCAGCAAAGAAGATGCCCTCGAATGGCTGCGCCCATTTGAGGGGACACTTGGCAGCATCTCAGTCAGCAGCGACCTCTTTCATTACAACGAAGTTCTCAGCCAACAAGCACAGAACGCAGAATCCGCTGCACTCGAATTAGGAATTGAGCTCAGCTTTATCAGCATTGCCCAACCGGACGATGGATCCGTCGAAACTGGCGTTGGCCAATTACCCGAGGGTTTTTCAGGGATCAAATATCAGGGACGCGCCGCAGCGAAACTGGCAAATCGTGTTGAAGGACAGCCGTGGAAATCATTCACAGCATGCCCCTATGAAGATCTGCGCGAACCGGGACGCGTCCACATCGACCCCTTTGGGCAGATGCATATCTGTCAGGGGATCTCACTTGGAAATATATTCGAGACACCCATAAACGAAATATGCGAGTCGTATAACGCTGAGACGCATCCAATCACAGGAGCGTTATTAAATGGCGGCCCGGCCGAATTGGCCGTACGAAACGGGTTGTCTCCTGAAAAGAATTACGCGGATGCCTGCCATCTTTGCGATTGGGCGCGCAGGGAACTACGCCCACAATTCAGCGAAATTCTGACCCCCGACCAGATGTATGGTGAGCTTTAGTGGAAATCATCTTCAAACCTATCGGCATTATCTACAGCCCCTTCACCAGCCTGAAGGAGATGCCTATCCAACCGACAAGCGATTCCAGCGCCCCAGGTAGGATAGAAATCCAGCCTGAGTTTGTAGAGGGATTGAAAGACCTGGAGGGATTTTCGCATATATACCTGCTCTATCACTTTCACCAGGGAGGCTCCGCCAAGCTAACCGTGACGCCCTTCCTGGACAAAGAGCCCCGCGGAATATTTGCGACTCGTGCACCTCGCCGACCAAATCCAATTGGATTGTCTTTAGTGAAACTCACCAGCATTAAGGGAAATCTGGTCTACGTTGATGATATTGATATTCTCAACGGAACACCGCTGATAGACATCAAGCCCTATATCCCGGAGTTCGAAAATGCTCAAGATGTTCAAATTGGGTGGCTGGATAAATCCAAGGGGAAAGTTAAAAATAAGAAATCAGACAGTCGTTTTCTCGGCGAACTCTAAGTCAAATCTACAGAAACTTATCTGTCACCTTCTCTCTGCCTCCACTAAACTGAAGGCATGATCACTTTTGCGAAAAAACAAACTCTCACGACAACTCACCGCACACTGAAAATTCTGGCTGTATTGGTTTGGGTAATAGGTGGCGTGATGCTCATCCGTAAAGGCAGCGAGCTGCTTATCGAGGCTTATTCACTTAACTCAATAATGGCATGGATAGGTTTCTCCATTGCGCTCGGAGTTATTTTGGGCAGTTTGAAGTCCAAATATCTTTTCGTCAAAAGCTGCAGGAAAAATCTTGTCCGGATCGATGCGCTGGAAGACCCCAGGCTGTGGCAATTTTATCGCCCCAAATTCTTCTTGTTTTTAACCTTAATGATTGGAACAGGCGTGACCCTGTCCCGCATGGCTCATGGCAGTTTTCCCTTCCTGTTGAGTGTCGCTGCATTGGATCTCAGTATTGCCACCGCGCTCCTTAGCAGCAGTGTTGTTTATTGGCAGGAAAAAGCATTTTCAAAATAGCATCGCACCCATTTTTGAAGCGGTTGCAATATTTGCAGTCGCTTTTTAATTGCACATATTAATTACAGCACCATCTGGGTGGTTATTAATGCGATGCTGTGATTTTGATTTCAATAGAACGTCCGTTATAATCCCATTGCATGAAAACCCAGATCATCCAACTCGAGCCACATGACGATCATATCTCAATTCGCGATAAAATGAATTGGAGCAAAACACCGCGTGTCCTATTAATTTGGCCGCGACGACGAAGGGTGGATTTGAGTACCCTTGACCTGAAATTGCTCCAACGTCATGCCATCAATCTTGGTTCGGAATTGGGATTGGTAACAAAATCCAATCGGGTAATTCGTGCAGCTGCGGAATTAGGTATCCCGGTTTTTGCGAACAACCTGGCAGCCCAACGTGAAGCATGGCAACCACAAAAGCGTTCGCAATATAAACGACCCTCACAGCGGAAAAACCTGCGCCAAAAAGGTGCAGAATTTAATCGATCTGAAGCAAATTGGAGAAAGCATCCTATCGTACGATTGGGGTTTTCCACCCTTGCGGCGCTGGCGGTTCTCACACTCGCTATTACGTTTTTTCCGAAGGCGGAGATCACAATTGAGCCAGAAAGGCGCCTCCAAACTGTGACCATCCCGGTTCGGGCAAGCGCCCAGGTTCAGGATGTTTTCCTTTCAGGCAGCGTTCCCGCCCAAACACTGACTGTCTACTTAACGAATCAGCGTTCTCTCGCCGCAAGCGGACAGATGGCGGTACCAGCCGAGGTTGCGCGTGGTACGGTCATTTTTCGTAACCTCACCGATCTCCCCGTAAAGATTCCTGCCGGGACGATCATTCGCAGTAGCACTGATGAAGAAATCCGTTTTACGACATTGGAAGATGGAGAGATAGCTGGTGGCGTGGACGAAAATATCGCAATTTCCGTCAAGGCACTGATTTTTGGCGAGCGTGGCAACCTTGAACCTGACATGCTTCAGGCCATTGAAGGGGAACTCGGTCTTTGGCTGGCAGCCACCAACCCCGAAGCAACAACCGGCGGCGGCGATAGTTTTGTAAGTGCACCTACTACGCGTGATCGCGAAGAACTGCGTGATCTGGTAATGGCTTATTTTTATGCCCATGTTGATGAAGAAATCCAAAAAGAAATGGATGCAAAAGATCTGGTATTTCCTGAAAGTCTCACCGAAGCAGAAATACTTGCAGAAGATTATGAACCATCTGAAGGGGAACCGGGAGATCGCCTGGAATTGACCATGCGTGTTTCCTTTCATGTAGAATTCGCTAGGGAAACAGACCTGGCGCAACTGGCACAGTCGTCGCTTTCAGCCTCACTCCCACAGGGATATTCCCCGATCCCTGAATCGCTGCAATTCAACCCTGTAAGCGCATTCGAATATAATCTCCCGGGTACAACCTCCTGGCAGATGCGCGTTGAACAGGAATTAAGCGCCAATATTTCTGCCATAAAAGTCGCTGGCTGGGTACAGGGACGCACTCCGGAAATTGCCAGACAACGTCTTGAAGAAAATCTTGAGTTAGCCTCTGTGCCGAAAATAAGCATAACCCCCTCATGGTGGTCCTGGCTCCCTATCGCTCCATTTCGGATTGATGTCATTTTAAAATAACAAATTATGAGAATATTAGCCGTTGACCCAGGACAGAAGAATATTGGTCTCGCCTTAAGTGACGAGACCGCCACCATTGCCAATCCATTGACCATCATCAAGCATATTAGGCGTGAAATAGATGCTGCGCAAGTCGCCACAATCGCGACAGAAAAAGACGCCGAATTGATCGTCATTGGGCAATCTCTTGATGAAAATGGGAAGCCAAATTTTGAAGGACGCCGCTCTGCCCGTTTCGCCAAGGCTTTACGAACGCAAACCGATCTCCCAATAAAACTCTGGGACGAATCCTACAGCACCCAATACGCCCGCCAGGCTCGCATACAAATGGGTGTCTCGCGCAAAAAGCGCTCTGGCCATCTTGATGATATTGCCGCCACGGTTATTCTGCAATCCTATTTGGACGCGCATCGCGACTGATCAATCTCATGCGTCGCTTCCTCTTTTTACTCTCCCTCCTTTTCGTCCTCCTTATCCTGGCTGCTATCTTCGTCGTCCCCCTGATTGCTGCACGACTTTATGGCCCCCCATCTCCGGCTATTGCGGGAATTCAACACCTGCAATACGCAGTAAAAATCCTCTGGTATGACACAACCATCAGCCTGCCTGCTGACATTTATGGCACAGAGCAAAACTTCAATATTGCATTGGGAGAATCCCCCTACGAAATCGCAATACGCCTCCAAGAACAAGGTCTTATTCTTGACACTGAGGCCTTTATCACCCTGCTCGTCTATACCGGGATGGATACTGGCCTTCTGCCAGGCAATTATCGCCTCAGCCCTTCCCTTTCCATGAGAAGTATCGCCGGAACCCTGCAAGACACACGCGCCAGTCAGGTTCTCTTTGTCATCCTTCCCGGTTGGCGGATGGAGGAAGTTGCCGCTTCGCTCCCCACCTCTGGCTTGCACATTTCAGAAGTGGAATTTCTCGCAGCCGTGCGGACCCCGCCACTAGGCATCTTTGACGTGGATCCGCCAACAAGCGAAGGATTTCTCTTCCCTGATTCATACCTTCTGTCACGGAATCTGACCGCCGATCAGCTCATCACCGAGTTAACGCTGAATTTCGCGCGCCATCTTACTCCCGAAATCAAATTGGGTTTTACGCAACAGGGATTAACGGTTTATGAAGGAGTGAAGCTGGCCTCCATTGTCGAGAGAGAAGCTGTCGTCGCGGATGAGCAGGAGATGATCGCCTCGGTATTTCTCAATCGACTAAGAGCAGGCCAAAAACTCGAGTCCGATCCGACGGTGCAATATGCACTCGGCTATGATGAGATCAGCCAGAGCTGGTGGAAAAGCGGACTCACTTATGCCGATCTCGAAGTCGATTCCCCTTATAATGCCTATCTATATCCCGGTTTGCCACCCGGACCAATTTGCAATCCATCATTGGGAGCGCTGGAGGCGGTCGCCTTTCCTGCCGAAACGCCTTATTATTTCTTCCGCGCCCGTTGTGATGGGACGGGATTACACGCCTTTGCCGAGACCTTTGAAGAACATCTGGCAAATGCCTGCGAGTAATCATCTTTATGAAACGCTTCCTTTTTAATTTGATGTACCTCCACCACGCTCCCTGGGATAGCGGTATCTCGCCACCTGAATTATTCGAATTCATCGAAACACATCCTCCTGGACACGCCATCGACCTTGGCTGTGGTACGGGGACGAATGTAATCACTCTCGCTCAACATGGATGGCAAGTGAGCGGCGTCGATTTTGCAGCGCGCGCCATCAAAACTGCTCACCGAAAAGCCAAACATGCCAATATTGATGCCGATTTACACGTTAGCGATGTCACCAGGTTACATGGAATGACGGGTCCGTATGATCTTGCATTGGATATGGGCTGCTTTCATAATCTGGAATATAAAAAAGAAGATTATCTCCATCGGCTGGATCAAATTCTGGCTCCAGGTGGATTCTGGCTACTCTATGCCCACATGCTTTCGTCAGAGTTTGGAGACCAAAAACACGGTCTGTCAGCAGCTGAATTTGAAATTGCCTCTGCCCGATTCACTCTGATCTCACGAACAGATAGTCTCGACAAGATCGGTCGTGATGCAGTCTGGGCTTTATTTCAAAAATCAGAATAATTTTTACAGGTAAAGGCGGGTCTAAAATCCGCCTCAACATTATTATTATGAAATTTCTTTTCATCTTCTTAGACGGCATCGGCCTTGGTGCTGATGATCCTGAAACAAATCCTTTTGCTCGGGCAAAAATGCCAACATTGTACGCTCTGCTTGGCGGTCAATCAATGGTTGCATCCTCTGCGCCCCATCATGGCGAGCAAGCATCGCTGCTCTCATTGGATGCATCTCTCGGTGTGGATGGCCTTCCCCAATCCGCGACTGGGCAGGCAACGCTGCTGACCGGCATCAATATTCCCGCAGAGATCGGATATCACTACGGGCCAAAGCCAAATGCTGCCGTAAGGCAATATTTACTCAATGGGGATAGTTCACCACAAAGAGCACAATACCCTGACGGGCACACGAGAAACACAAAGGAAATACGTAAACACTGGAATGGCACTATATTTTCATGGTTACGCGCAAATAATAAGACGGCTGCATTGCTCAGCGCATACCCTGAAGGTTATTTTAAAGGGATCAACTCCGGGAAACGACTATACTCTGCGATTCCCCTCGCTGTAACGGAGGCGGGGCTGCCCCTCTTTACCGCAGAAGATTTTTATGCTGGACGAGCCCTCTCAGCCGATATTACCGGTGAAGGCTGGCGCCGGATGCTCAAGGATGAAAATGCGCCTGTCCTTTCTCCGGAGGCCGCAGGCGCGAAACTGATTGAGCTGGCAACCCGATACGATTTCTCGTTTTTTGAATATTGGGCCAGCGACTATGCCGGCCACCGGCAGGACATGAATTGGGCTGTAAAACAACTCGAAGATCTCGACGGGATCTTAGCTGGCCTGCTGGATACCATGCCAGATGACCTGCTGGTTCTGCTGACCTCCGATCATGGGAATATGGAAGACATCTCCACGCGACGGCACACGGGTGCACCCGTGCCGGGCTTGCTGATCGGAACAAAGGGTCTCAGAGAGAGGTTTGTGGGGAATAACTCAGGTGGCATAAAAGACTTGACAGATATCACACCCGCAATAAAACGAGTTTTCTCGTAGCTTGATATAATGAATAAATGACTGACGCAAAACACCTTTTCCCTTACAGTAATGCTCTGCGTTACGGCTTGTCTCCAATACCCCAACGCAGAGCATTGGGACAAAGGTTACAGAATGCGTAAATCATAATTAAAAAAATCAGAGGTGATTATGGCAAAGCAAACTTTTAAATGGGACGATCCCTTTTTGCTCAACGAGCAGCTGGATGATGAAGAACGGATGATCCGTGATACTGCACGGAGATTTTGTCAGGATAAATTGATGCCGGGCATTATCGAGGCAAACCGCAACGAGACCTTTGATCGAGAGATCATGACCGAAATGGGTGGTATGGGTCTCCTCGGTTCCACAATTCCTGAAGAATATGGTGGGTCGGGCTTGAGTTATGTCGTTTATGGTCTGATTGCCCGCGAAGTGGAGCGCGTGGATAGCGGCTATCGCAGCGCCATGAGCGTCCAAAGCTCATTGGTGATGCACCCCATTTACACCTATGGGACCGAGGAACAGCGTCGTAAATATCTGCCAAAACTGGCCAGTGGAGAGTGGGTCGGCTGTTTCGGCCTGACCGAACCCAATCACGGCAGTGACCCTGGCAGCATGGAAACCCGCGCAAAAAAAGTGGATGGCGGTTGGATCCTGCATGGCAGCAAAACCTGGATCACAAATTCTTCTATTGCGGATGTCTTCGTTGTTTGGGCAAAAGCCAGCACAGACGGAGAGATTCACGGCTTCATTCTTGAGAAAGGGATGAAGGGATTAAGCGCTCCGAAGATCGAAGGGAAGTTCAGCCTGCGCGCCAGTGTCACTGGGGAGATCGTGATGGATGAAGTCTTTGTCCCTGACGAGAATTTTTTCCAAAATGTGGTTGGTCTGAAAGGTCCGTTTGGTTGTTTAAACAGGGCCCGTTATGGCATTTCGTGGGGCGCTTTAGGCGCAGCTGAATTTTGCTGGCATGCGGCACGACAATACACTTTGGACCGTCCGCAGTTTGGACGTCCGCTTGCAGCCAACCAACTGATCCAGCTCAAACTGGCAAATATGATGACAGAAATCACACTGGGCTTGCAAAGTGTCTTACGCGTGGGACGTTTGATGGATGAGGGAAAATTCACCCCTGAGATGATCTCGCTGGTCAAACGCAATTCATGTGGCAAGGCCCTTGAAATTGCCCGCCATGCGCGTGATATGCATGGTGCCAATGGTGTCTCAGATGAGTATCATATTATCCGTCATCTGATGAACCTTGAATCGGTTAACACCTATGAAGGCACGAATGATATCCATGCGCTGATACTTGGCAAAGCACAGACGGGTATTCAGGCTTTCTTATAAGGCAACCTATAAAAAATACGCAAAACTGCACAGAGGTTATCAATCCCTGGCTCAATTGCATTTAGCCTCCTTTTCCACCTCAATTACCGGTCGCTTTTATTTTTTGGGATATAATCATGCAAAGTTTCACAAATCATATATTTTTCTGGAAAAACATGAATTTCTCACCAACTGATAAATCAACCATGATTGAAAAGATGGTCTGAGATTCCATGAACAACTTCCCAATCTTCAAGCATTAAAACATAAGGAGAGACATCTTGAAAATCGTAGTCTGTGTCAAACAAGTGCCAGACTCCGCGGCAAATCTCGTCGCGGAGAACGGAGTAGCCTCCTGGGGCGATGCACCACTGGTCATCAACCCATGGGATGAGTACGCTGTTGAAGCGGCACTCAATATGGGCGGGGACGTAACCGTCGTCAGCATGGGCGATGAAAACGCCAAAGAAGCCCTCAAACACGCCCTTGCGATGGGTTGCCAGGAAGCAATTCTGGTTTCTGACCCCGCCCTCGCCAATGTCGATACGCAGGGAGCTGCCAAAGCTCTCGCCGCCGCCATTGAAAAGATCGGCGATGTAAAAATGGCCTTCTTTGGCCGCCAGGCCATTGATGGTGATGCCGGAATTACCCCTGCGCAGACTGCACGCGTGCTGGGATGGCCTGCACTCACCTTCACCGCGTCCATCGCAGTGGATGGTGATTCTGTAAAAGTTGAGCGATCAGTGGAAGAAGGTCGCCAGACCGTCAGCGCAAACCTGCCCGCTGTCTTCAGCATTGTCAAGGATTATGGCGAGCCACGCTACCCCTCCTTTATGGGAATTCGCAAAGCTTCAAAAGCCGAAATCCCCCTTTGGGGACTGACAGATCTTGGCATAGAAGCCCCTGCTTCGGTTGTCGAATGGCCCGAGCTCAATAACCCGCCGGCTAAAGACGTCAGCGTCGAGATCATCGAAGGCGGCAGCCCCACCGAGATCGCCGAAAAACTGGCCGACAAAATCATGGCGGAGAAAATCCTATGAAAACCTGGGTATATATTGACCACTTTAAAGGGGAGGCCGTTCCTGCATCCTGGGAGACTATTGGCGCGGCAAAATCTCTGGGTAGCGACGTCACGGCTGTTATCCTCGGCACGGGCGTAGACGCGCTAGCCAAGGCCGCATTTGAATATGGTGCGGATGAAGTCGTGCTGGCAGATAATTCTGCTCTCGAAGATTTTCGCGTCGAAGCGTACGCAAACGCCCTTTCCCCGCTCGTTACAGACGCAGCCCCCGGCTTGCTTCTCTTCCCCACTACATCCCGGGGACGTGAGCTGGCTGGCATGGTCGCCATTGATCTGAATACCGGCGTCCTCGTAGACGTGATTGCAATGGAACTCGACGGAGATAAAGTCGTTGCCACGCGTCCGATCTACGCAGGCAAATTGCTCCAGAAAACAGTATGCAATGCCAGCCCACAGATCATCACGGTACGTGGCCGCATATTCGCCAAGCCTGAAGCCGAACCCGGACGCTCGGGAACTCTGACCAAAGTTGACGTCAACGTAGGTGATGCACCGACAACTGTCGAAGGTTATGGCGAATCCACTGGCGGAGTCAGCCTGGCAGATGCGGGCGTGATCGTCTCTGGTGGACGTGGTGTCTCCAATAACCCCAATCTGACTCCCCCAGATGGGATGAGCGACGACGAAGCAGAAGTCTGGCGAGCCCAGCAGGGCTTTGCGCTGATCACAGATTTGGCGGGTGTCCTCAATGCCGCTGTTGGCGCCTCCCGCGCAGCCGTGGATGCGAATTATATCCCCTATGCCAACCAGGTTGGACAAACCGGTAAGGTCGTCAGCCCCGACCTCTATATCGCCAATGGCATTTCTGGTGCCATCCAGCACCTGGCCGGTATGCGCAACTCCAAGGTCATCGTAGCGATCAACAAAGATCCCGATGCTCCCATCTTCAAAATGGCGCGCTATGGCGTGGTTGGTGATCTCCACGAGATCGTTCCCGCGCTGACCGTTGCGATGAAAGCAAAACTCGGTAAGTAAGATTAACTTCCTGACCAAAAATCACCCTTGGAAATCAATCAAGGGTGATTTTTTATTACTGATGCAGTTTTTTGATTTAATATCCATCCCAAAATTATCCCGTAGTGGCGGCTTTAGTCACCCTTTACGGCTGAAGCCGTTACTACAAAAGAATTTTAGGACAGGTTCTAAATAAATCCTTTGGATCGTGGTTATACAATAATTAAATTATCGCTTCGAGATAAACCAACTCGGATTTTCCCCCGGAGCGGCAACCTGAATCACCTCGTTGGTCTCCAGATCAAAGATTCGAATTTGCGAAGGGGCCTGGGTGCTGGCAACAGCATACGCCCGGTACAGGAGATAGCGTCCATCCGCTGACCAAGCCACAGGTCCATGCGTGGTTTCGGTGTCGCTGGTCAGGGGCCGGGCTTCACTCCCATCCGGACGACTGACCCAAAGTTGGTCTCCGCTGGGAGGTCGGGAAAGAGTCCACTCTCCGCGGGAAAACGAGATCCATTCTCCATCTTTTGACCAGGTGGGATTAGTATCATCAAAATACTCCTCAGAGGGCAAAGCCTGAAGGCTGCGATCCTGCAAATCAAATAATGAAATCTTGCTGAGATAAATATCACCGACAAATTGGAGATCGGCCAGCAAAAATCGCATAGCGTTGGGTGACCAGGCTGCCGCCGAGCCGATCTCGGTTGGGAGGGTTTGGCGTTCTCCGGTATCAAGGTTATAAATTTGGATTTCCAGGGGATTGGCAGAGGTATAACTCAACCAGTTTCCATCAAAAGACCAGCGCGGATTATAAGCAGGCATTTGGGCATCCTGAAAAACAGGCTGAGGCTCTTTTGTATTGAGATCCAGCCACCACATGGAGGGGATTCCCAAATAAGCTTGCTCATCCCCAAACTCGAGACGGCTATAAAGAATCTGCTCCTGATTCGGTGACCAAAGAATATCCGAACAGGATTCTTCAGCACAGCTCAGGATGTGTTCCGGCTCCGATATATCCGCATTCCAAAACCAGAGTTCAGAGCCTTTCTTACCATCGGGGGTGGAATAGATCAGACTTCGTCCATCAGGTGAAACGCTGTAGCTCCAGACTCCATTTTTACCATCAGTAATTTGCCGTGCTTCACCCCCTGAAGCCGGGATAAGGAAAAGCTGTTTATGATATGCCTCATCAATCGCGAGATATATAACCTCAGCTTTCTCAAGATCAAAATCACTGGAGCTTCCAAGGTATAAAATACCAGGTGGGAATTTATTGATCGCACTGACACTCAGGGCTGCTCCAAGCCCCAACACAACCAATGCACTGATGACGGGAACAATATATGAAACACGGCTAAACCATTGAAGGCGGGAAAATATTTCTTTGCCTCGCACCATGACGATCCCGATCAGGATCAATACAACCGCCAGCCCTAAACTGAATGAAACGATCAGCCCTAGCCCAAAAGCGATCCGGTTAATCGTCACCGCGATCAACAGGATGGCAATTGCATCCGGGCAGGGAACCAGACCGCCACTGATTCCCAGGGCGATCAGTGAACGCCAACTTATCCCGGAGAGCGGATTTGCTGCCACGGCGGCTACTCCTCGAGGCACAGGAATGGCACCAAATTGCGAAGGATCATGGCTGTGAGCTGGCCCCGGTTCGCTGATATTTTCATCCAGCACGAGGCGAACTCGGTTCTCAGATTTTTCGATCCGCTTTGGGGAGGGATTTTGATTTCTACTTTTACGCTCTATGTAAAAATCCCGCAATCTTGGGACAAGGAGCGCAATCCCCAAAACAAGAATCAACACCCCGGAGATCAGCTCCAGTGTCGGGAAAATTTGCGCCGGCATAAAATATTGCGAAAGGGAGAGAGTCGCCAAACCCAGGGCAAAGACAGAACCTGTATGCACCAGCGTGACCAATAGCCCTAAAACTATGGCGTGATATGCCTTCCCTTGCGAACCAACCAGATATGCAGCGACAATCGTCTTTCCGTGCCCGGGACTGAGCGCATGCAGGGCCCCAAGAAGCAAGGCAATTACATAGGCTGCCATAAATAGAAGCGGAGAAATATCCGGTGTACGCAAAAAGCCTTCGAGAATTGCCAGAAATCCCTGTTGATTCTCGGCCTGCCTGGCAGCTTCTTCAGCCGCCGCACCCAGTCCCAGAGCCTCCACCACAGGTGGAATGGAGGGCTGGCCGCTCTCCCAGAAACTCTCACCATCGTTGATATTCTCCCCGAAAGTTACCTTCAAAAAACCATTATCCTGCTCGGGTGCAGCAAAACTGATCCCCTCTTCGGTATTGATCGTGTACCAGTTCAGGCTGTTTTGGCTATTAAATTCATTCAGCAAAATCAGCTCTTGTCCACCAGAATGATCTATGCCGGCGGGCCAATCGGTGTGCAGCTCGATCAGGATCTGCTCTTCACCGGCTCGGAGCAAATCCAGCTCATCAGGCCATGAAACGGAAGCAAGCTCAAAACTCAGAGAGATATCGTCGAGTTTTACAGAAAAACCCTTCAAGAGCGGAGCAATCCAACTTTCCGCCTCCTCCACCGAAATCGAATCATCCCCATTACCATCCGCCTCCTGCCAAATCACATGAGTCACAATTGGCCCGGGCATAAAGCTCCACAAAATCTGCATATCCTTTGCTGAAAGATTGACCGCAATCGTGTGAAAATACATATCGGCAGGATGTGCCTGAGCGGTTTGCGGCATTAAAAGAGAGAGAATAAATGCTGCAAATAAAAATGGCTTGATCAGTTTTTTCATAAAGAGCGTGAGGTTATTTTACGAAGGACGGCATATCTCGAGGCCGCCCGCGCCAAAATTCCGGATCTGCGAGTCTGTGCCACCCCCTGACGGATAACCGCCCGCAATTCTTCCGGACCCTCAAATTGCGGGAGCGTTAAAGTAGCGCGTCCCAACTCGAAAAGCGAGTGCGCGTCTGAGCCCACCGTTGAGGCGACACCGTGCCTGGCGGCAAACTCATCTGCCTGATGATTCATGTCTGGCAATAAACAGCGCGCGTTGAAGGTTTCAATCGCATCGATGAACGGCAGAATTTCCAGCAGATCGCCCTCCTGCCAATGTCCACGGCGGGTGGAATCAAAAGGATGCGAAACACTGATAAAGGCTCCCTGCTCCTTCAAACGCCGGATGGCGTCCTGTGGCGATAGCCCCGCCGGAATTTCCTCGGTAACGTACGCAGCCAGGAGCTCTCCCTTCGTCGTCATAATTTCTTCTCCGACAATGACCAACCCTGGAGCCATCTTTTGCGCTTCCACCGCCCCGGCAATGGTATTATGATCCGTGATAACAATACGATCGATCCCCTTGCGAATACAAGTCTCAACGAGTCGAGCTGGTGCAACGAGGGAATCTTTTGAATAAATGGTGTGACAATGGAATTCTATACTTATCATAATTGTCAATTCAGATATGCTTGACAAGCATATTCCCTAATTATATACTTGCAGAGTTAGTAACATGCACTAACGAGGAAGAGGGATTTTTAAAAGAGATGATGGCCAGGCTATGACAGAGAATCAAATCCTTTTACAAACACTTATAAACAATATTTTGAGTGAGCCAATTCCCCTGATTGTAGCTCTCTTTATCCTCACTGCCTACTGGGCTTATAAAGCCATACCAATTATCCGAGATAAAAAGGCTTCCAACAGGAAGTATCTAAAAATTATTTCGTACGGAATACCCTTAGTCTCCTTGGTCGGGTTTGTTCTTTTTACAGAAGTCATGGGGATAGCAGCAAGTCAATATGAATTCACATCCTATATGACCGTTGATTTAATCCGCTGGCTTTTCATTTACGCCGTCGTACTTCCATTGGTTTTTATCATAACATTTAAGTCCAGCAAATTTAAAAGTACACTCATTGCATTTTTTCATTTATCAATACTGTTATTGGGTTGGGTGCTTGGAAAATGGTTCGGCATCATAATATATTCAGTGCCGCTTATTGCAGTCTTTTATTTCCTGCTCTATAGCTTGGCACAAGTTATTTTCCCATCATTCGAATTGGAGAATAACGAAGAAAGTAAAAAGGCAAAACAAAATAAATTCCGGGCATTTTTTTGGTATATCTGGGGAGGGCATTATCCGTTTTGGGTGGCCAAAGATAGCACAAGTCGAGATATGGACAAGCGAATTTCCAGCAGAAAATTAAACAAATATAGCAAACCTGGAATAGCCTGGTCTCATTCCCATCAGGTTGTCGGGCTGTCCTTTGGGGCTCAATTTAACAAAGTTGACGGACCAGGACTTTTATTTCTCAGACGTGGCGAACATCCTATTGCTGTGATTGATTTGAGAAAACAAGTAAGAATTGTTTCGGATCTACAAGCCGTTACACAGGATGGCATTTCAATTAGTGCAGCATTATTCACATCTTTCAAGATCGATGATTCAAATTGGAAAAAATGGGATCGGGAATTTCTACACGAAATCTGGCGAAAAGCTCCGATTCTTCAAAAAGGAACTGAGCTTGACCAAAATCTTGATAGCAGCTACCCATATTCATCTGCCCGAGTTCACGCTGCACTAAGTGCAACCAGCATGGAAACGTCTTCAGCACCGGAAGAAAATGGCTCAAATATTTATTGGGATGAGATTGTGGTCCAACGTGTAGAAAGGGAAGCCCGTCTTGCGCTATCTGAACGTACTCTTAATGAGCTGTGGACACCGCGAGATGATCGCAGGGGAGCCAGTGCCCTCGATGAAATAGAAAAAGTAATCATCGAGCGGGTTACGCCACGTTTACATGATTTGGGAGTGAAAATCATAAAAACAAGTGTGGTTGGATTCAATATTCCAGCAGAAGATCCCATTCGCAAGCAACTTATTCGCTCCTGGTTGGGTGCCTGGGAGCAAAAAACACAGAGTGTTATTCAAGATGGTAAAACAGAGGCCGAGATGTCACGAATCATGGCCCAAACATCCACCAGTGATACGTTTATGCAATCCATCGTGGGCAGTTTAAAAAAGGCTCGTGAACTTGATCCCAAATTACCAAAGCAAGTAGTTGCGCTAAATTTCATCTCTACGCTTGAACGACTACTGGAAAACTATGATCCCGAGGATGAAGATAACTCATCCTTGTGGAGAGAAATCCTGTTACGTAAACGCCGAGGCGACTAACTATGACTGGATCCCGCATTTTGGAATTATTATCTGATCTTTTAGTTGCCTTGATTCCTGTGATAGCAGCATTTTTTTGGATCAGATATTTGATCAAACGCAGTATAGATTTGACCAGAACTTTTTATGGATTACCGGAGAATTATGAAGTTTCTTCGCTACTATTTCAGAGAATATTCCCGGAATTATTAGATGGGTTAACACGTCTTCCAATTATCAGAGTAGGCAAGGTGGGAGATTTGGCCGAGAAACACTGGTCACGCTGGCTTGGGGGACCAGCAAAATTGATGATTTTCGATGGTGTTGCCCTTTATCTGGAAAAGGGAAGTAAGTTTTCTCGAGTTGTCGGTCCTGGTTTACCAATGCCCTTTCTCGAACGGAATGAAACCATCAAATTAGCCATTGATTTACGCCCACAGGTAGTAACCAGGAAAGGAATAAAAACCTGGACAAAAGACGGTATCGAGGTCCAATTTATTGTGCGTGCTGAGTTTCAGATTGCATCCAGTGATGAGGCAAGGCAAAACTCAGTCATCCTTGAAGAAAGTAAGGGTGCAACCAATCTCAGGTTTCCTTACGATGCCAAGGCTGTAAAGCGGGTTGTTGAAAGCATTGCAGTTGAATATAACAATGAAACAAAAATGTCTTCTGAAAGATCCTGGGAACGCAGCGCACTGAGAACTACGGTCGGCAAAATAAAGGCGTATATTGCAGGACACTCTATTGATGAACTTCTCCTGCTTGACGTGAATTCTCCTCAACTATCCTCGTTCCAGGTATCTGATGAGCTCCTTGTGAGCATCAATGAAAGCCTGTTTATTGATGGCTCCCAGATTCTTAGTTTGCAGATAAAAGAATTCCTTCCCGTAGATCAGGAAATTTCTGATAAACAACAAAAATACTGGGAAGCGAAAAGAGAAATTATCAACATGGCAAGGGTTGGGGAGACCAAAGCTGAGGGGATTCGCGCAAAACAACGCGCCCGAACGATTGCCCAACAAGATCTATTAAACTCCCTGATTGAAAATCTTGATGAAATCAATAAAGATTTTAAGGGAATAGACCCTGATCGCTTTTCAGAGGCATCCATTCTTCTTCTAACCCAA
>NZ_CEYOSI010000062.1:13716-16843 GCF_982879505.1 Candidatus Desulfolinea nitratireducens | reverse complement strand
TGTCCTCGTTCCTGGAAAACTGACCGTTCACGACGCGCATCATATTGCTGAGGATATTGAGAACGAGATCCGTGCTGTGGTGCAGAACTCAGTCGCCTTTACGCATCTTGAGCCGATCGAGGATAAGCTTTCGCATGAGGATATTTATCTGGATAGGTAAAAACGAGATTCGATATTCGGAACTCGTTGATAGCCCTTCTCACTCATCCCTTCCAACTTTTCCCCTCAAGCGTTTTATCTTTCCTCTTTTCTTTTTTCCTTCCACCCTTTTTCTCATGGATGCCCTCGTTGGGCGTGTCTTGTGTCTTTTCTTTGGCGGTTTTTCGGCGCGAAGGAGCAAGGTTTCCAGACGGGAAAGGGCATCAGCCTGATTGCGCTCTTGTGTCCGAAAGCGGCTGGCTTCGATGATCAGAATGCCTTCTTCGGTCATTCTTTTTCCAGCCAACAGAGATAGTCTCGCAGCTACATCGCCTGCCAATCCCGCAGATGCCACGTCAAAGCGCAGGCGGACAGCCGTTGAAACCTTGTTGACGTTTTGTCCACCGGGGCCAGAGGCACGGAAATATTCAAAGGAGAGTGATTCTGGGGGGATTCTCATAATTTTTCACCACGAAGACACAGAGGGCACAGAGTTTTTCTTCGTGACCACAAAGCAATTCTTTGTGTCCTTCGTATCTTTGTGGTGCATCTTTTTATTTTGCCAACTCTTCCCACTCAATTAGCATCTCGTCCATCTCATCTTGCACCTGGGTATATTCTTCGCCCAATTTGCGCAATGCGTCAGAGTCATCAGGGGGATTTGATAGTTTTGCTCCCAATTCTGCTAAACGGGATTCAAGGGTAGCAACTTTATTTTCCACTTCCTGTAAGTATGCAAGTCGACGACGCTCTTCTTTTTGGACGGGATCACGGCGCGATCTGCGGGATGAATCCACTGTTCCATTGGCGGTGGCAAGCTCAAGCGCGAGGCGTGCCGCTTCCTTCTCCTGCTCACGACGCATCTGGGAATAGGTCCCCTCATAGACCGACAAACGCGAGGCACCCATCTCAATTTCCCAGATCTGGGAGGCCAGTGCATCGATCAGATAACGATCATGGGTGACGAGCAAGATCGTCCCCTTGTAGGCATCCAAAACCTGCTGCATAATTTCCTGTGCGGGGATGTCGAGATGGTTGGTCGGCTCGTCGAGCAGGAGCAAATTTGTATCCTGCAAGGCGAGTTTGGCAAGAGCCAATCGACCGCGCTCACCGCCAGAAAGGGTGGATACCTGCTTGAAAACATCGTCGCCAGAGAAAAGAAATTTGCCAAGATATTCGCGCATAGCACCGGGCAACATGGGCGAAACTGAGCCGATTTCATCCATAAGGGTGTTTTTTTCAGTCAGCCCCTCGTGCGCCTGTGAAAAATAGCCAATTTCCAGCGAGGCCCCAAGTTCAACCTCGCCTGCAACAGGTGGGATTTGACCAAGGATGGTTTTGATAAAGGTCGTTTTTCCGGCACCATTTGGGCCGATTAACGCGGCACATTCACGGCGATGCAATTCGATATCGGGGGCACTGAAAAGGGTTTCGCCCTCGTGGCCGATCCGGAGATCATAACTGCGGATAACCATCTCGCCAGAGCGTTTATTAGCACGTAATTGCAAATGAAGTTGCGGCGGGCGATGATCGGGCAGGCGCAAAGAGCGTACACGCTTTTCAGCCTCGTCGGGGCTGAGATCGCTGGTGGCCACATGAATATCCTGGCTGACCTGGCTCCATTTTCTGTTGATGACCGCATCCATACCAACCTGTTCGATGGCCTGTACAATCCGGCTCAGGCGGCGCAATTTGCCACGCGCCTGTGAAACACGCTGGCCCTCGATATGCTTTTTGATATATTCGGCTTCCTTAAGCAGCTTTTCTTTTTCGGCTTTGAAAACCTTCTGACGGCGATCCCAACGTTCCACTCGCTGACCCACGTAATGGCTGTAATTACCTCGATATGTCTCCACACCTGCAGCGGTCATCTCCAAAATGCCGTTGGCGGCGTGGTCGAGAAAATAGCGGTCATGCGAAACGATCAGGGCGGCACCATCCCATTTGCTGAGATAGGCCTCCAGCCATTCAACGGCGGCGATGTCGAGGTGATTGGTCGGCTCATCGAGCAGGAGCACATCCGGTTCAGAGAGGAGTAATTTGGCAAGGTAGGCCCGTGTCCGCTGGCCGCCAGATAGATGGTCGATGGGCATCTCAAAATCCGATTCGTCAAATCCCAAACCGGAGAGAACCTGGCGGATGCGCGTCTCGTAGGTGTAGCCACCACGCAGCTCGAAGGCAGCCTGGAGTTCCCCGTAGTGCTCCAGTATTTGGCTTGATTCGGGCTCATTTGCCATCTGTTCGGCGAGAAGGGCGAGTTCCTCGCCCTGTTTTTGGACCTCCGCAAAAACGGCGAGACATTCATCCCAAACCGTGCCATCCGAATGAAAATCCTTCGACTGTGGAAGATAGCCGACGCGCAGCTTTTTTGCGCGGGTCACGCGTCCTTCCGAAGGGGAATCATCTCCGATCAGGATGCGCAGCAAGGTCGTCTTGCCGACGCCGTTCGGCCCGACAAGCGCCATTCTTGAGCCGTGTTCGATGGTGAAATTCAGCCCGCTGAAGATATCAACATGGCCGAAAGATTGTGAGAGGTTGGAGGCGATTAAAAGAGACATAGATAATTAGAGAAAAGAGAGTAGTTGAGCAGAAAGATGAAAGAAGAAAGATGGCGTAAAAAGTGATGAGTGAGTGGTTTTTCTGCGGGGAAGATTATACTTGCTTAAGGGTTGGAAGGTTAGCGAGTTGGAAGGTCAAAAAGTTTGAGTGGTTTACCCTAATTGGAGAAATAGATCATATTCTCATCGCCTCCCATTTTTTGACTATATCTGTTAAATTCCCATTCTAGATGACCAACAAATCCCATTGAAGAAGTTTAAAACTCTCACCGCATGGACGTACCCCATTCGGGGCATTATGCCCTTTAGGGTACAAGATAAACATTCATGCTAAGAGCAAAAGCCCGCTACCTTAAAAGGTCCAGTCAAGCTGGATGAACAATGCTTCGCGAAAGCGGACACACCATCTCTGAAGGCGTAGCCGACTTTAG
>NZ_CEYOSI010000062.1:0-13616 GCF_982879505.1 Candidatus Desulfolinea nitratireducens | reverse complement strand
CGGGGATTTCAATCTTGCTCATTTCGCCCGATTCCCAATCACCTAATCCCTGATTGCCGCTAGAAAACTCAACCCTTCTAGCATGCATGGCGAGATCGTTTTCATGTCACTTTGTTTGTCTTGAGTATTATAATTGGCTTCGATGATGGTCATTCGGCAATCAGGAGAAGACTAATCAAAAACAATCGAATAATAGTTATTACGACCATGGGGTTGGGCATTCTCGCCACGAATATTATGCGGCCTATTCTGCCTCTCTACCTGACGTCCGTCGGAGTCTCTCCTAAAATATTGGGGCTGATGTTTTCGATGGCCATGGCGGGCATGTTATTTGGAGAAATATCCTGGGGTTGGGTAGCCGACAAAATAGGGATTAAACTTCCCATGAGTGTAGGAACCACGATCTTTGGGTTGATCATATTTTTCTTTGCCTATACTCAGAATATTTCATCGCTATTTATTCTTTTCCTGTTTTGGGGTCTGGCTCGCTCTGCTCTCTTTGGACCAGGCCGGGGGTATATTGGGGCTGCTGCATCCCCATCAAACAAAGCCGCTTCCATGGCCATCATTGCCGTATTGCTATCCGCATCCAGTAGTTTGGGGGCTCTCTCCAGCGGCTTTATCGCGGACACCTGGGGGTATCGGTTTGTCTTTTTTGCCGCCTGTGGTGTTGCCCTGATTGGGGGAGGCGTATTGCTTATCGGTTTAAAAAAGACTCGCTGGGTAGCACATAAACCGATCACCATACCCTCCTCTTTTACCAATACGTCCTCTTTCAAAAACGTATTATCTTTTTGCCGCCCTTTGGCTCCTCAATGCCTCGTTGCTACCCTTTTCTTTTTGGGTCATGGTATTTTGGGTGCCTTTTTGCCACTTCTGGCAACCCAGGTAGTAGGAGGTATCTCAGCTACCGAAGTGGGTTTTCTTTATTTTATTGCAGGATTTGTTTCGATGATACTGGGGATACCGCTGGGAATGCTCGCCGATCGCGCAGGGAAAAAGAAGATTATGATATTTGGCCTGCTGCTCTCAAGCGTTGCGCTGGCGGGAATGGCTTTCGCAACAAGCTATCTCTGGCTTATCATCGTCACCATCAGCCAGAGTGTGGGGATGGCTATGTTCAGCCCGGCCTCGATGGGGCTATTATCCGACTCTGTCTCATCGCAACGGCAAAGTACGGCTATGGGAGTCTACGGTGGATTATGTGAAGATCCTGGGATTATCGCCGGATCAGCCCTCGGAGGGTTTATCTGGAGTGCCTGGGGACCACAGGCCACCTTTCTGACTGGCGCGATAGCCGCCGGGCTGGGAGTGGTGGTGAGTTTGGCGTTGATAAAAGAATCGTCCTGAAACCGGTATCTTCCAGGCGGCCAACCAATCCCGTCAAGCACTGCTTTTTGGCTGCTGACTAATTACTGATCCTTCGGCACATGCTCCTTCTCCTCACGACCTAATTCTAACGAGCGCTGATAAGCTGCCCAAATCGCGCGGGAAATGGCGGTGCGGACACCCGCTTTTTCGAGGTAATAGAGCGCTTCGGCAGAGGTTCCGCCTGAAGAGGTGACCTGATTGCGCAGCGCGGCGACATGCATGTCGTTCTTCTCATAGAAATTAACCGAGCCGCGCATCGTCTGCACAACCAGCTTCTCGGAGATGCGACGGGGGAATCCCATGTGGACGCCGGCATCGATCATTGCTTCCATGAACATATAGACATACGCGGGGCCTGTCCCGGAGAGGGCTGTCGCCATGTCGAGATAGCTCTCGTCCTCGACGAAAATCTCTTCTCCCAATGCTGAAAGGATCTGCCGTGCCTGTTCCTTTTGCTCATCCGAAACGGAAGCCGAGGCCGTCCAGACTGTGATCCCCTCCCCGATGCGGGCGGGAGTATTTGGCATGGTGCGGATTATTTTCCCGTGTGTTAAGCCTTCGCTCATCTTCTCAATGGTCGCGCCTGCAATGATCGATAAAACCAAAGCCTTCTCAGGAATTTTCCCTTTTAGATCAGATAAGACAGCGCTTAACCGCTGTGGTTTGATCGATAGAACCACCACATCCGCTTCTTTTACGGCTGCAATATTATCTGTGAAAGGCTGGACACCATATTTTTCTCGTAACTCAAAACCACGATCTTCGCGTGGATCACTTGCAAATAGATTTTCTGGATCAGCCAATTTTTCGCGCAGCAGACCGACGATCATTGCGCCAGCCATTGCACCAGAACCGATAAAAGCTATTTTTATTTTACTCATAAGGTTTCCTTTTTAGCCCTCACCCCCAACCCCTCTCCCGCAAGCGGGAGAGGGGAGTCCGAGCGGAGCAAGGACGGGGTGAGGGAAGTTTTTAAGCCGTCTGATAATAACCCATGTCCACAGAGTAGACACGGCCGCATTTGATCACTTTCTTAACGAGATTTGTCCCAAAGCGATAACCAAGCTGACGGTAATCCGGGACGGAGAGGATCAGCATATCGGCCTGTTTGCCCGGCTCCAGGGAACCGATCTTATCCTCGCGGCGGATCGCATAAGCTGAGTTGATCGTCGCGGCGACAATTGCCTGCGCAGGAGTCAACTTCATTGACCGGCAGGCCAGCGCCAGGACAAATTGCATCGATTCGTTCCAGGCTGTACCAGGATTACAATCCGTTGCCAGGGCAAGGATAACACCCGCATCCAGCATCTTCTGGGCGGGAGTGTAATCAGGTTCGGCAAGGCCAAAGGGTGTGCAGGGCAGGGAAACGGCAACCGTTTCCGAGTTGGCAAGGACTGCGATATCTTCATCGGATGTTTTTACAAGATGATCTGCTGAGACCGCGCCCAGCTCTGCTGCCAAACTCGCCCCGCCGAGATTATCAAATTCGTCGGCGTGGATTTTGAGTGGAAAGCCCAGCTCTTTGGCCGTTTCTAAAACCTGGCGGGATTGCGCCAGATCAAATGCACTGGTCTCGCAGAAAATATCCACAAAGGGAAGGTTTTCGTGGCGTGGTGCATGTGTTTCCCACCATTCTTTGACCAGTGGCAGCATCGTTTCACTGACAAGATCCGTGTAACCTTGCGGATCGTCTTTGCCTGCGCCCGAAAGGGTGAATTCAGGAGCGATGGCGTGCGCGCCGAGGAAGGTGATCGCCAACTCCAGCGGGCCCTCATCGTCGAGGGCGAGCAGGGCTTTGAGCAGACGCAGTTCAGTCGCGGTTTGGAGCCCATAGCCAGTCTTTGCTTCAGCGGTGGTTGTTCCAGTGGAGAACATTCTCATTAAACGGGGGCGGGCCTGTGCGAGGAGTGATTCGATGGAGGCTTTGCGGGTCTCGCGAACAGTAGAGATGATTCCGCCGCCTGCGGCAAGGATATCCAAGTATTTTGCCCCCTCGAGTCGCATCTCAAATTCCTTTGCCCGATCACCGCCCCAGATCAGATGGGTATGCGGATCGACAAATCCCGGCATGAGGACGCTGCCTGAAGCATCAAGGGTGGGTTCGTTGGGATGCTTCGCACGCATTTCAGGCGTGCTACCGATTTCGATTATTTTCTCGTCCCGAACGAGTACAGCGCCATCTTCGATCATACCGAGGTTGCCAAGATCGCGCCCGCGTTGAGGGCCGCCAGCGATGGTCAGGAGTTGTGTTGCAGAGTGAATGAGCATAGTTTTTTTAGAGACTTCAGACTTCAGACTTCAGATTTTATTCTACCCAATCAAAGGTTCTGGTAACGGCTTTTTTCCAGCCATTGTAGAGCTTATCACGTTTTACGGCATTCATTTGTGGTTGCCATTCTTTGTCCTGCCCCCAATTGGCGCGCAATTCGTCAAGATTATCCCAAAATCCGACCGCCAATCCCGCTGCATAGGCTGCGCCGAGGGCGGTTGTTTCTGCAACAGTTGGGCGGATTACGGGGACATTGAGCATGTCCGCCTGGAATTGCATCAGCATCTCGTTGAAAACCATCCCGCCATCCACCTTGAGCGCGGTCAATTTCACGCCTGAATCTTTTTCCATTGCGTCCAAAACTTCGCGGGTTTGGAAGGCGGTCGCTTCGAGGGCGGCGCGGGCGATATGCCCTTTATTGATATAACGAGTCAGACCGACAATCGCACCGCGTGCGTCACTCCGCCAATAGGGTGCGAAAAGGCCGCTAAAGGCCGGGACAAAATAGATCCCGCCGTTGTCGTCCACCGTTTCTGCGAGGGCTTCCACATCGGATGATTTATCGATCATCCCCAGATTATCACGCAGCCACTGGACGAGAGCGCCAGTGATCGCAATTGACCCTTCAAGGGCATAGATGGCAGGCTGATCGCCGATCTTATATCCCAGCGTGGTCAGCAGACCGGTTTCCGAAGGGACAGGTTTTTCTCCGGTGTTGAGCAGCATAAAACAGCCTGTACCGTAGGTGTTTTTGGCCTCTCCGGGGGTAAAACAGGTTTGGCCAAAAAGTGCGGCTTGTTGGTCGCCGAGATCACCTGCAACGGGCATCCCTTCAAAGAGGCCATCCAGAGCGATTTCGCCCATCGATACATGGCCGTAAACTTCTGAAGATGAACGGATCTCAGGCATCATTGAGCGAGGGATACCCATCAACGAGAGAAGGTCATCGTCCCAGTCGAGGGTTTCCAAATCCATCAGCTGGGTGCGGGAGGCATTGGTCACATCGGTTACATGCTCGCCGGTAAAATTCCAGATGATCCAGGTGTCCATATTGCCGAAAAATAGATCGCCCCGGTCAGCAGCTTCACGGGCACCATGCACATTATCCAAAATCCATTTTACTTTTGGGCCAGAGAAATAGGTCGCCAAAGGCAATCCGGTTTTGGCGCGCAAACGATCCTGACCACCTTCCATTGCCAGCGAATTACAAATCTGATCTGTGCGTGTATCCTGCCAAACAATGGCATTGTAAATTGGCTCACCTGTTTCCTTATTCCAAACGACAGCCGTCTCACGTTGGTTGGTGATCCCAATGGCCGCAATCTCGCTGGCGTCAATCTCGCCTTTTTTGAGCGCACCGGCCATCACTTCATGCGTTCGTACCCAAATTTCGAGTGGGTCATGTTCCACCCAGCCGGGTTTGGGATAAATTTGTTTATGTTCCTTCTGGTCAACAGCGATTACTGCACCGCCATGATCAAAAATCATAAAGCGTGTGCTGGTGGTTCCCTGATCGATTGCGGCGATATATTTTGGCATAAAAATAACCTTTATCACGAATTTTGCGAATAAAACGAATAAGAGCTTGATCACGAATGGTACGAATTTGGCGAATAAAAACGAATACAAGCTTTATCACGAATATTACGAATTTGGCGAATAAAAACGAATACAAACTTTATCACGAATGGTACGAATTTGGCGAATGAAAACGAATAAGAGCTTTAATTTGTAATTCTTGTATACTCAACGCGTTTGGTTGCAAAGTTAACTAGAATACCAAGTTTCAAGTCCGTAGCTCGAAGATAGGAAAGTAATTGTTGTTTGAACAAATCATTTAAGCCAACCACAGCTTTTAATTCCAGAATGATTTTACCCTCGACTACCAAATCTAAACGATACGTCCCCAGTTTTTGTCCCTTGTACCCAATCTCAATTTGCTATTGTACTTCGTAAGCAATTCCCTTCTTCTCCAATTCAAAAATCAAAGCACGTTCATAAATGTTTTCTGTAAATCCAGGTCCCAATTGATTATGGACTTCAAAAACAGCTTCCATCACGCGATAAGACAAATCAGCATACAGTACTTTTTGATCAGCTTTTATCCTGTTTTTATTCGTGTCATTCGGATTATTCGCTTTCATTCGTGATCCCCCAATTTCTTCCACCAACAAGGAAGGATTTTCCAGGCATGGATTTCTTCCCAGCAGGCTGGACCTGATCAAGGACGAGGATGCCCTTAGCGGTGCCAATGGCCGGAACGCCCGCGACTTTTAGTTTGCTGCCGATCCCCGGGCTTTTTCCCGCGTCAACATGGGCGCGATGCACTTTTAGGGGGGCACCGTTCCACTCAAAGAAGGTTCCTGGCCACGGAGAGAATGCTCGTACGCGCCGTTCCAGTTCTTCGGCAGTCTGCGAAAAATCAAGGCGACCATCTTCCTTTTTGAGCATTTTAGCGTAGGTCGCGCCCTCTTCGGGTTGCGGTTGGGGCTGAATTTCGCCGGAAAGATATTTGGGGAAGGTCTCCACAAGCAATTCAGCACCGAGGGGGGCAAGTTTCTCAAAGAGAGTCTCGCCAGTATCATCCTCTGCGATGGGGAGGGCACGGTGCGAGAGCATCGGGCCGGTATCAACGCCTTCATCCATTTTTATGATGGTGATGCCGCTTTCCGCATCTCCCGCCAATATCGCGGCCTGGATCGGGGCAGCCCCCCGCCATCGTGGGAGCAATGACCCGTGAATATTGATGCATCCATAAGGGGGGAGTTGGAGAATGTTGGGGCGCAGAATTTGCCCGTAAGCGGCGACCACGATCAGGTCCGGGGCGAAGCGGCGCAAGGCCTCCATCGCCTCCTCATCATATAGGCGATTCGGCTGAATTGCGGGAATCTCCAATTCATCCGCCAAAACTTTCACAGGAGGGGAGACAGTTTTTTTTCCACGCCCGGCACGTCGATCTGGCTGGGTGACAACGCCCACCACCTTGTATCGTTGGTTCAGGGCGCGCAGGGCGATCGCCGCAAAATCGGGTGATCCCATAAAGATAATCCGGGGAGAAGTTTTCATAGTGTGATTATACAATAGACCTTTTGCATATGTGCTCCCGGCGGCGTCCCCGCCGCTGCCCTAAAGGATGCTACGCAAAGGACGGCGGCTAGAGCAGTGTCAAAAAAGGACTTTTGCAAGAAGTTTAATCTTTTCCTGATTGATTTATAACTATATTCGCTGTAGAATAAGGCAAGTTTTGTTTTATTCGTCTAAATAAAGAGGAGCAAATAATGACCGAAGAACCGATTAATGCTGAACCAGTATTTGATATAAGCAGTGATGATAAGCTATGGGCGGCATTAGCCTATTTCTTTTCGCCCATTGTCCCTATTATTATTATGTTATTGGAGGATAAAAAAGATCGCCCCTTCATCAGAGCACATAATGTCCAGGCGCTTATTTTAGGGATTTTGATGTCTGTTCTTTTGCCAATAATTGCTACTGTGACACTTGGTTGTGGCGCCATTATTTGGTTGGTCATGTGGTACTGGGCTTATAAAGCCTACCAAGGTGAATATGTTGAAGTTCCAGTAGTGACCAATTTTGTAAAAAATCAGGGCTGGGCATAAGAACCTAACTATCTTCTCAAAATCAAAGCCTGCATCCAATGCAGGCTTTTTTCTTTGCAACTTTCAGTGTCATGAACCGTAAGTAGCAATGAAGCAGAAGAAGACTAATAGAGCCATCAAATTAACCTTACATAATCTACGTCACTACTCTTTCGGGCATTATGCCCTTCAGAGTACTCGTGCGAGAAGGGCGATAGCCCGACGCGGCAGTCTTCTGCAGGGATGGAGATTGCTTCGCTTCGCTCGCAATGACGTGACTTTGTACAATGTTTACGTGATTTGTCTATAAGGAGAAACAACGATGAGTAACCAGACTCTTGGCCCTACAAATGCAAAACCGCAATTGATCATGACAATTGCGATCATGACTTTAATCAGCGGTATTCTCAATATCTTATGGGGATTGGGATTGACAGCAGCAATTGTACTGGGAACTTTTTTTCTAGGCATTGTCTGCGCGCCGGTGACGATTTTACCGGCAGCTCTGGGTATTTTCGAAGTGATCTACGCTTTAAAACTTCTTTCAGACCCACCTCAGCCTGTGCAACCTTCACAATCCATTGCCGTCGTGGAAATTGTTAGTATTATTACAGGCAATATTATTTCTGCAGGTGTTGGCATTCTGGTGTTGATCCTGTATAACGACCCGATCGTGAAGAACTATTTTGCCAGGATCAATGGGCAGATGATTCCATCCGCTACGCCTGTGACCCCGGAACCGGTAGCACCTCCCAAACCTGTACTGCCAAAGGAGCCTGCTCCAAAACCCAAGCCAGTCAAGAAGGTTGCCGCCAAGCCAAAGGCAGAAGAAAATACGAATACAAAAAAAATGTGAAGCCAAAAACACCAAAAAAACCTGCAACAGCAAAAAAGGCAAATGCGGATGAGGGTCCAACTAAACCTATATCTGATATATAGAGCCATTCTGCACCTTGACTTCTCATCCCCGCAGGGTAGAATGATGTGACAACAATTTACAGGAAATCGGGAAGAGACTCAATGAGCACCGAAGGGGCAAGCCTGGGCTGGCAAGTTCAGGCGAAACTCTCAGGTAAAAGGACCCGATATCTTTAGAATTCTCTGGAAAGTCCCTTTTGGGACACCGAAGGTGCAAGTCCCTCGTTTGTGATCCATTATGATCGGGGCGAATCTCTCAGGTTGATGACAGAGGCGCGCGAATTTATTTTCGTGCGCTTTTTTAATTAATCCCCAAAGCCTGTAATTTAGTTTGAAGGAGACAAACATGAAATTCCCAAGCAATTTGAAATACACAAAGTCTGACGAGTGGGTTGATCTTGAAAGCGGAAAAATAGGATTGACCGATTATGCCCAGGACCAGCTCTCTGATATCGTTTTCGTTGAGGCCCTTGTAGAAGTTGATGATGATGTGGAAGTCGGCGGCGAAATTTCTTCCGTTGAATCCGTGAAGGCTTCAGCAGAAGTTTATGCCCCAGCTGGCGGTAAAATCGTCGCGGTCAACGAAGATTTGGCCGATACCCCCGAAGTGATTAACAGCGATCCCTTTGGTGCAGGCTGGCTTGTGCAGGTTGAGGTAAGCAGCCAGAGCGATGAGCTGATGGATGCTGCCGCATACGAGAAGTATTGCGCAGAGAGAGATTAATAGTTATCAGTGGACAGTGTTCAGAATTTTATATTCACTGAATACTGACCACCGAATACGGAGAAGAAATGACCTATATCCCCCACTCCCCAAAAGAGCGGGATGAGATGCTGGCGACAATTGGTGTAGAGAAGCTTGAAGATCTTTTCAAAGCCATTCCCGCCGCGCATCGTTATCCCGACCTGGACCTGCCCCCGGCGCTATCTGAGATGGAAGCAGCGACAGAATTGAGCGAGATTTCTCTCGCCAACGAGACCACAGCTGAGTTGGTTTCCTTCCTCGGCGCAGGTGTCTATAACCACTATATTCCCGCCGCGATCAATCATATTTTGCTCCGTGGCGAGTTCTACACCGCTTACACTCCCTACCAACCGGAAATTTCGCAGGGTACGCTCCAGGCGATCTTTGAATATCAGTCGATGATCGCCAACCTGACCGGGATGGATGTGGCGAATGCCTCCCATTATGATGGGGCGACCGCAGTGGCAGAAGCCGTCAATATGGCAATGGCGCAATATCGTGACAAACGCAAAAAGATCGTCATGTCGCCAAGCGTGCACCCGCAATATCAAGCAACAACGGATACCTACACCCAATTTTCTGATATTGATATCGTTGGCGCGGAATCAGGCCACTCATCCACACCTGAGGCGTTGGCAGAATTGATCGACGAAAATACAGCGCTTGTCGTCGTTCAATACCCCGATTTCTTTGGTCGCATTTTTGATTACACCAAATTGGGCGAAGCCGCACATGAGGCGGGCGCGCTTTTCTGTATCGTCGCCAACCCCACAGCGCTGGGCATGTTGAAAACACCCGGAGAGATGGGCGCAGATATGGTTGTCGGCGAGGGTCAGCCCCTCGGCATCTCGATGTCCTACGGCGGCCCCTACCTGGGATTCTTCACCACACGTCAGGAGTATGTCCGCAAGATGGCGGGGCGATTGGTCGGCGAGAGCGTCGATTCTCGCGGCCAACGCGCTTATGTACTAACGCTGACCCCACGCGAACAACATATCAAACGCGAACGCGCTACATCCAATATTTGTACAAATCAGGGTTTGTTGGCCCTGGCAGCCGGTGTTTATATGAGCCTGCTCGGACAGACAGGTATGCGGCAGGTTGCTGAACTTTGCTATCACAAGGCGCATTATGCCGCTGAACGGATTGCTACGATCCCTGGCTTTGATCTATGCCATAGCGAGCCTTTCTTTCATGAATTTGCAGTTTGCTGCCCAACATCAGTGGATGAAATTAATGCTCATTTGCTTGAACACGGCATTCTCGGTGGCTATGATCTGGGACAGGATTATCCTGAGCTAAAGGATCATATGCTGGTTGCTGTAACCGAAAAGACCAGCAAGGAAGAAATTGATGCCTTGGTAGAAGTCCTTTCGGAGGTGAACCATGACTGATTTCAAATTGACTGAAGCCCCGAAGATCGTTGAACCGACCATCTACGAACTTTCTTCTCCGGGACGGACCGGCGTAACCTATCCTGATCCTGACGTGCCGCGTGCCAAATTACCGGATGAACTGCTCCGCAAGGTGATACCGCTCCCCGAACTCAGCGAAGTGGATGTGATCCGCCATTTCGTTAAGCTCTCCACCTTCAATTACAGTGTGGATAGCGGCTTCTATCCGCTCGGCTCCTGCACAATGAAGTACAACCCCAAGATCAACGAAGATACCGCCCGCCTGCCGGGATTTGCGAATCTGCACCCGCTGCAACCCATTGAGACAACACAGGGCGCATTGATGTTGATGTACCAACTCCAGGAATGGCTGAAAGAGATCAGTGGCTTTGATGCGATCACCTTGCAGCCTGCCGCTGGTGCACATGGTGAATTTGTTGGCGTTCTGGTAATGCGTGCTTATCATCGCGACCGCAATGATAACAAACGAACCAAGATGCTTATCCCGGATTCGGCACATGGGACAAACCCTGCCACCTCTGCAATGAGCGGATTGAAGGTAGTCCAGATCCCATCGGATGAACGTGGCAATGTTGATCTTGAGGCGCTGCGCGCCGAAGCGGATGATACCCTCGTCGGCATGATGCTGACCAATCCGAATACGCTCGGCCTCTTTGATGAAAATGTCGAAGAAGTTTGCAGGATCGTCCACGAAGCGGGTGGCTTGATGTATGGCGACGGTGCCAATATGAATGCGCTACTGGGTATCGCCAAAATGGCTGATCTTGGCTTCGATGTGATGCACTACAACCTGCATAAAACCTTCTCCACGCCCCATGGCGGCGGTGGCCCGGGATCGGGCCCTGTTGTTGTTACCGCAGAGTTGGCCCAATTCCTGCCCGCACCGATCGTTGCTGTAGTCGAAGAAGAAGCGGATGGCCTGCCTCCGCTTTATGGGCTGGTCGATCCCTCCAAAACAGTCGGACGTGTCAAAGCATTTAATGGACATTTTGGGATGTTCGTCCGCGCTTTCACTTATATTGCCATGCACGGCCCCGATGGCCTGCGCGACATCTCTGAATACGCGGTCCTGAATGCCAATTATCTGCTAACTCGGCTGCGGGATGCTTATCACGTCCCCTATGATCGGATTTGCATGCACGAGTTCGTTGCTGAGGGACGCTGGAAAGATGCGCCAGATATTCATGCCTTGGATGTGGCCAAACGACTGATGGACTACGGTTTCCACCCCCCAACAAACTACTTCCCGCTCATTGTCCATGAGGCGTTGATGATCGAGCCAACTGAGACTGAAAATAAGGGCACCCTGGATGCCTTTGTGGATGCGATGCTCAAGATCGCCGACGAAGCGCACACCTCCCCGAACTTGCTGCACGAGGCCCCAACCAGGACGCCCTTTGGCAGACTGGACGAGGTCAAAGCCGCCAAAGAATTGATTTTGTGCTGCTGGTTGCCCGAAGATTACGGGAATCAGTAAAAAGAGGAATAACAATCAGGTAACCAAACTTCCGAAGTCCTGGAGACTTCGGAAGTTTTTTTCTTCATAGTAAAATCAGTAAATATGAAAAGGCATCTAGCTTTGAAATTAACCATTCTTGTTTTCATAGTGGGCATTCTTTTACCAAAAGAAGCGCTTGCGCGCTCGCTGGCACAAGATTCTACGCCAACCCCTGCTGAAGTGATTGAGGCGGTCAATGCACTCCGAATCGCAAGTGGACTAAACCCCTTAAGTACACATCCGGCGCTGATGCAGGTCGCCCAATGGGAAGCGAACGCAATTGCTGGTGGTGCCGCCGGGCATACACGTCCGGCTGGCCTCACGCTTGGTAAATGGCTGATTTCACTGGGCTATCCACTGGCTGGCGATCTGTCACTGGACGGATACCGATCTGAAAACTGGGTTGCGGCAAATACGACAGAGGATGCGATTCGATTTTGGCTGGGGGACGGACCCCATACAAATACGATGCTCTCACCAAATCGCAGCGATATTGGCGCTTCTGTGGCAGTCAGTGGCCAGACCTATATTGTTATCGAAACAGCCTTGCAAACGGGTAGCGGCCAGATGCAGTCAGATGCAGAGACCATGCTGGGTGATCTTTCCGAAGCGCATGATGGTTCAGAAGAAAGCAGCCTTTTACCACAATTTATTATGCCTGTCATCGTCAGCGCTGCCCGCCCGGATGGAGATGTTATCCACAAAGTGCAATACGGCCAATCGCTTTGGAGTATTGCCATGGCCTATTACACAACAGTCGATCAAATCCGTGCCTGGAATAACCTCGGAGATTCCACTTCAATAACCGAAGGCTATCTTTTGCTGGTTCAAAAGGCTGCTACTCAGCAAGCCCCTCTCACCGCGACCTCCCTGCCATCAGCTACGCCTACATATCTTGTCGCGCCTACTTTTACACCAACAGTTGAAATCCCAACGATAAGCGTCCAACCCTCGTCGACAAATCCAGTAATGGATGAATCCCCTCATTCATCTTCCCCAAGAAGTTGGTTGGTTATTCTTATCATCATGGCAATGGTTGCCGGGATTTGGTTTGCCTTATCGATTCCCTCGGCAGATTAATAATTTTTCAACCTACAACAAGGTATTTATGGCAAAATTAAAACTTGACCTCCATGATATTTATAATCGCGGTGGAAAAATAGATTCTGAGTTAAATCGTATTATGCAGGAAGCGATTGAAAAAAAAATTGCGCTTGTTGAAATCATTCCAGGTAAGGGAAGCGGGCAGCTTAAAAAGAAGGTGCTCCGCTTTCTAAACCGGAAGGATATTCGCCCTCTTTATCATCGAATTGAAAAAGATAGCAAGAATTTTGGCCGGATCTTTGTTCATTTTCGACATTAGGTAGAATTGGATAATGACAAAAATCTACGACCTGATCATTATTGGCGCTGGACCTTCAGGCCTCTCGACTGCCCTTCATCTGGACCGCTTCGCGCGCGACCTTGGGCTTGATATCCTTATATTGGAAAAATCACAACATCCGAGAGTGAAGCTCTGCGCAGGCGGGATTCTTGCAGAGGGTGAGGCTATCCTCTCCAAACTTGGTCTCGACTTGCTCGAGGTCCCCCACGTGGACGTGGACAAAGCATTTCTAAACTACGAGGGGCGTGGCATGACTGCCCGCCTGCCCGGAGCTGGACCGATCTTCCGCGTTGTCCGACGGGATGAGTTCGACGCCTGGCTGGCAGGCAAAGTTCGAGAAAGGGGAATAGAAATTAGGGAGGAGATAGCCGTTAAAAGTGTAGAGACTCTTGCAGATTATGCCATCGTAAAAACATCTCA
>NZ_CEYOSI010000061.1:11325-17163 GCF_982879505.1 Candidatus Desulfolinea nitratireducens | reverse complement strand
TGAGTGTCAGCATCAACGCTATGAATATTTTTCTTTAGCCTTTCAGCCACAGCAAGGAGCAGTTGATCACCAATGCCATGTCCAAGGCTATCGTTTACGACTTTAAAATCATCAATATCCAGGAATAGCACCGCAAAATCCACCGCCTTCCTTTGCCTGGATTGGGCAATTGACTGGTTGAGGCTGTCGAGAAATAACTTGCGATTCGGCAGACCTGTAAGAGCGTCATGATGGGAATTATGCAACAGATCGGTTTGGATTTGATTCCGTTGAATTGACATTGCAACCTGATTGCTGATTGCTAAAACCAATTGAAGATCACGGTTGTAGAAATTGGTTGAAGATCCGATGGACTTTCTGGCAAAGATCAGAGCGACAACTTCGTCATCGATAATAACCGGCACAAGTAGTAGTGGGGCTTTGGATTGAACCGTTACTGAATTCTCTTCACTGTCAGGGAATTCATCATGATTATTTGAAAACAAAGTTGCAGTTTTATTATCAAATGCCTTTTGTGCAATTGAGGATGGGATCCCCTTTTCAGTCAACTTCTCAAATTGGTTTGCCATTATTATCTGGCAATCTTCAGCTGTAATTACACCTTTGATCAATTCTGAAATTTCAGATAAAGCTATTTCCAAATCCGAAATATTTACCAGTCGCTGCCCAACATCGTACAGAAGATGGCCATAATGATCATTGGATTCTAATATCAGTTCAGTTGTTACCTTATTTCTTAAATGGTTGGTGTATGGTCTGTAATGCGATAATGACCCAGATTGGATTATTGTGAAAAGACATATCCCAAAACGAATCCGGTCATCATGATGCAAAGGTTGATCTCTATTTATTCGATTTCCATTGACAAAGGTACCATTAGTGCTGTCGAAGTCTTGAATAGAAACTTTATTAATTATTGGATCATACTCAATTTTGGCGTGATAGCTTGATGCAGTATCGTCATGCAAAACAATGGTATTATCAGCTTCCCGTCCAATGGTATTTTGGCCCGGTTCTATACTATATTTTTGGAGATCATTATTGGTTGACCGGGTTATTAAAAGCCATTCGATCTTGCCAGTATTTTCTGCCATATAGGTGCCACGCTCAATCCAAGATTCAAGAAGGAATTATCTAACTGGATATCAATTTTTCAATAAACAGTAATGTGGATATTATTTTTTCAGAATGTCAAATCACCGATATAAAACCACAATCGTTGGAGTATTCCCGGTTCTAAATGACACATAATCATCCACGCCATTTGAATAATTCCCGGCCGTCAGATACGCACGGATCTGGATAATGTCCATGTTATTTTTCATCTGATCACTTACATGGTTGGTAATATTGATTGCCTTTGGAGAACAATTATTGAAAGAGACCGCAATCTCACTACCCTGAAAATAACCCACACCTTCCTTACCATAATCACCGACATCCACCCCCCCCAGATCGACCAATTCAAACCCCAGGTCTCCATATGAGAAGGGTGATCCACTCATTGTGCAAATGCCAGGTAAAAACATCGCAGATAATACCGTTGCAGATGAAGGAAGCCCATGCATTTCAAATGTCCAGAACCCCTCACAGTTGTAGGTATCACCCACATCGCCAATAATGGAAGGTGTATCTCCATTATCTACAGGTGTCGGGCCCTCCGGACAAAGGCTTCCACTAGCAGCAGTATCCAGAACTGCCGAAAAATTTCTTTCTGCCAAAATCGTTGGTTGAGGTGAGGGAGGCAACGATGAGACTGGCAAAACCAAATCTGATGCGGCAAGTTCAGTAGGCGCAGGGGATTCGGGTGCCTTCTGAGAGAAGGCTAATCCCGCTCCAGTAAGTAGTAAAAAGGCAATAAAAAGGTTGACTATACGCATGTCGATGATCTCCAGTATTGATTGCTATGCAATGTCCAAAAACCAGCCGAAGCAGATATTGGGGTCGATGGGTAGCAATTCCTGTTATCACAGGCTCTTCCAAAATCGGGTAATAATTATGCTAATTGAGTTAGAAATATCGTTTCTTTCTTCTCTCTACCTCAATCAAACAACTGGCTAGCTACTGGCAACTGAGATGGTTTCGGTCATCAACTCCTCGAAAACCGGTTCGTTGCGAATAAAATCAAAATCCGAATCACTTTGGATCTGCTCAAAAGTCGTTTGCTCCATTCGCAGCGCTGTCCGCAACAACTCTACTGAACGGATCACGCTGCCTCGTATGGCTTCATAACAGGCTTGATTGTAGGCTTTTTCAAATTCCATGACTGGCGCAACAAATTCAAGATGCTCGTCTGCTTTTTCGTCCATCTCTAAATGACGGTAGCAACTGGCCAGGGAGCAATGGGCAAATACATTATTTTCATCAATTGCCACAACCTCTTCCAGCACTTTGGCGGCATCTTCGAACTTTTGTTGAGAGATATAGAGTTGACCCAATTGATAATGGTAATCATCCATATTTGGAGCCAGTTCTATTGCCCGCAAATAGGCCTCGATCGCATTTTCATCCTCACCCAGATGAGCATAGTGGTTCCCGAGTCTGCTCCAGGCTTTATCATTATTTGGATTGACTTCTGTTACCCGTTTAAAGGTGATGATTCGATTGCGGACCTGCTCATCGGTCAACGGCTGTTGGGGATCGCTAAAATCATTTGTTTGAGGCATTGTCAGGGTCGGCAAAGATTCGTCAATATCGTCAAGCACATCTTCTGAACTCTGCTCCGGGATATCTTCCTCATCCGGAACGGACTCAACCTCGGTTTGGGATTCGGCAAAATGAGTTTGCTGATCGTCTTCGACAGATGAGGCATCATCTACCGCTTCTTCAATTGATGATGAGGGAGCAGGCGTCACAGCCAGAGTGGCTGTAACGCTCTCCTCCACCTCAGTAGCAACTTCTGCCAAAGCTGCTGAACTTTCTGATTTGACCAATTGATCTTCAAGGTCGGGTTCATCTCCTTCAGGTCCATCAATGTCAGGCTCAACTAATGCCGGTACTTCTGATCCAGGTACATCTATTTCAAACTTTTGTGGGCTGCTATTCTCAATGACTTCTTTCAACAACGCACGGATTATTTTTTCTGTTTTTCGTACGGAAAGGTCTTCATCCAAAATGCGCTGCAAAACCATTTTCTGCGCAGTTTCATCCTGCAACAGGAATAGGGCTCGAGCATGTTCTTCGTTAATGCGACCTGCATCCAGTGTCCGCCGAATTTTCTCGGGTAATTCCAACAGGCGTAGCAAATTACTGACCACAGTGCTGCTTTTGCCTATCCGCACGGCAATCTGATCGGGGGATAATCCAAATTCCTCTTCCAATTGAGCATAGCCATCTGCCTGCTCAAGTGAGGAAAGATTCTGACGCTGCACATTTTCGATCAGGGCCAGCTCAAGGCGTTGCTGTTCATCAGCATCACGGATGATCGCCGGGACTGTGCTCAGTCCAACTTGCCGGGCTGCTTCCAATCGTCGCTCACCAGAAATGAGGATATACCGATCCGGGTCTTCACCAGGGGCAATGATCAGCGGCTGAATAATGCCGTATAGACGGATCGACTCGACCAGGTCTTTGACATCCACATGCAAACGGGGCTGTGCAGGATTAGCATGGATCTGCTCAATATTGATCTGGAAGAGCCCCATTGTCCTGGGCGGAGAATCTGCTGAAATAACGCGGGCAGATTCCTCGTCTACGTGCGCCGTCTGATTTCCATCAAGGAGCGATGCGCTCATTTCAATTCTGGCTGTTTTTGGACCCACTACAGGCCAGGCGTTCATGACCGAAACAGGGGTCGGAGTGGCTTTCCCATTTTGAGGAGGTAAATCTTTCTTGGGAGAATCACTCCCAGATGATTCATCCTGCTCAGCTGCTATCTCGGCAGCCTTTTGATAGGCCTGTAAAGCATTCTCATGGTCTTGCAATTGAGAATATATTTCGCTAAGGTGATACCAAAGAGCAGCCTTATCCTTGCCATGAGAGTCGAGCTTGAGGGCTTCTTTGTATACTGAAACCGCTTTGATCAACTCACCTTCCTGGACATAGGTCAACGCCAGGTTCTGCATCGCGGTACTGAAATCACCACCAAGCTCTATGGCTCGTTGATATGCCTTTGATGCCAGGTCGTAAGCACCTGCGTTGAAATGAAGAGTGCCGATCTCATTCCAGATGATGTGTTCACTCATGAGAATCTCTCTTTCTATAGGCTAAGACGATGGTGTGTGCAACAAACCGTAGCGTGTCCAGTTTTTTACTGTCGTTTTTTCAGTATCCAACTCGTCGGCCTTGCGAAAGGCTTGCTCTGCTTGTTCATATTCATCGAGGGCTCTAAAAGTGTTCCCAAGATTATTCCAGGATACAACCTTTGAGGCATTATCATCGAGCATATTAATGCTCTTGAGATATAACTCGGCTGCCTTCAGATATTCGCCATCGCGGACGTGCAACAAAGCAAGATTATTGAAAGCCAGGCCAAAGTTTGCGTCCAATTCAATCGCCTTTTTATAGGCAAGGTACGCACCTTCGAAAACACCTGCTGTGTAGAAGACATTTCCCAGCTCGCCCCAAATTGTGGCGGTTCCCATGTTGATTTCCTTATCATTGCTTTTATGACCATTGCCGTTTCCATTGTGGCCGTGATCGGCAATCATTTCATCGGTTGGCAGGAAAGCAGGGGTTTCTTCTTGATGATCCTCTTGAGAAATGAGGTCATCATCGTCTTCATTGTCAAGCTCTTCATCATCGAGCTCATCCAGAAGGATTTCTTCCTCGTCCTCTTCAATCTCATCTTCCAAAGCCAGCGAGGGAGTCTCTTCGATCACATCATCTATCAGATCATCTTCGTCAAGAGCCATTTCCTGTGAAATCGCATCCATCAGGTCATCGACATTGACATCCAGATCATCATCTTCAATAGAATTGAAAACCGGGATCAGATCTTTGACAATCGCCAGGGGCACAGAGGGAATATCATCATCCATTGCTTCTTGCCTTTCAACAGCGGCCTCAACCACCAGCTCATCTTGAGCGACAGCTTCAACTTCCGCTTCAGGCTCATCCAAAGATTCTGGACCGACCTCTGCTTCACCTACAGGTTCATCCTGAGCAACGGTTTCAACTTCTTCTTCGGGCTCATCCAAAGATTCTGCGAGGGCTTCGGCAATTTTCTCAACCGCATCGGCAACATCTTCTATGGCATCGGCAACTTCTTCCACTGCCTCAGCGACATCCTCTGCGGCTTCAGCTACATCTTCTGCAGCCTCAGCAATTTCTTCTATAGCTTCATCTTCCTCTGTTTCGGCAACCGGCTCAGCTTGAGCTACGGCTTCGACTGCTGCTTCGGGTACATCCACAGATTCTGCTTCAGCATCACCCTCGTCTGGTTCCAGAGCCTGACTTTCAACCACAGAAATCAACCCGGCAATCACTTCTGCCTGGTCAACGTATTCAGGGATAGCAATCGGTGCATCTTCAAACGCCGCAGACTTTTTAGCGAAAGCTTTATCACTGAGTTTCTCCACTGTTTTCTCAAGCCAGGTCGCAAAATCACTTTTTGCAGAAGCTTCTTCTGTTTCAACTTCTTTTACAGCTTCAGCAACTTCTTTTACAGCTTCAGCAACTTCTTCTACAGCTTCAGCAACTTCTTCTACAGCTTCGGCAACTTCTTCAACAGCCTCGGCAACTTCTTCAACAGCCTCAGCAACTTCTTCAACAGCTTCAGCAATTTCTTCAGTGGCTTCAACCATTTTAGCTACTTCTTCAACGGCCTCAGCAACATCTTCCACGGCTTCAACCATTTTAGCTACTTCTTCAACGGCCTCAGCAACATCTTCCACGGCT
>NZ_CEYOSI010000061.1:0-11225 GCF_982879505.1 Candidatus Desulfolinea nitratireducens | reverse complement strand
TCAACCATTTCAGCTACTTCTTCAACGGCTTCAGCAATATCTTCCACGGCTTCAACCATTTCAGCTGCTTCTGCAACGGCCTCAGCAATATCTTCCACGGCTTCAACCATTTCAGCTACTTCTTCAACGGCCTCAGCAACATCTTCTACTGCTTCTGCAATATCTTCTGCAACTTCAGCAACATCAGCCTCGATCTTCTCTTCCTCTTCATAGGCATATTCTGCCATTGCTACAGCAAGATCATCACGATAAACGCTGTTATCCATGTCTAAATCTACTGCGCGCTGGAAGGCAAGGATGGCATTCTTTGTATCATCCATAACCTGATATGAAGTTCCCAATCGATGCCAGGCAACTGCTTTATCGCTGAAATTATCGAGCAATTCAATGCTGCGTTGATAATATGGGATCGATTTTTCAGGCTCGCCTTGTCGCATATGTGCAAAGGCCAGGTTGTTATAGGCCCAGCCAAATTCAGGCTCGACTTCGATAGATTTATCATAAGCTTTGATGGCCTGATCATAAGCGCCTGAATTGATGTAAATATTTCCTAACTCGTTCCACAATTGGTGCTCACTCATTGTTATCTCCTATCTCTAGAATTAGACTTTGTAGTTGATTGAATAGATTGACCTGATTTTTTTGTCGGATATTGTTTTTTCAGATTTTCCATCTGCGTTGAAGGGTCTTTATTCAGGGCTTCGTACAAATAATTGAATGCCCTTTTCAAACAATAATTTCGTTTTTTCATAATCTCCCTTCTGGGTATTCCCAGTGCAAGTTTCTCCTGGCTTGCTCAATCTGAACGAGAAACTCGAAACTTGCTGATGTTTTATCCGATTCAACTCTCATGTTTGGTTTTTTATTTAGCATAGCAATTACTCATCAGGCTTAGTCTGGCGCGAGAAAGAATTGGAGATTTTTGAGGATCAAGGACGCGCGCATTCTCAAAAGCTGCTACCGCCAAAGAAGGCTCATTTAGCCGACGATAGACATTTCCCAATTGATTCCAGGATAAAGCTTTGTCTTTTCCCTGGTCGAATAAACGGATACTTTTTTCGTAAAGCGGAACAGCATCTCGATAGAGACCGTTTACCGTATTTGCCAACGCCAGGTTGTAATAAGGCCAGCCATTATTTGGGTCCAGTTCTATCGCGATCAGAAATGCATCTTCCGCTAATTCATACATTCGCTTACGCACATAAAATGTGCCCAGATCAAGCCAATAATCCACTTTACCAGCCTTCTTGTTCTTCTTTAGAACTTTACGCAGTAAAGCATTTTTATTGACTTTTCTTATTTGTGCGGCCGCAACGATCTGAACCGGCGTAGATGGTTCGGGTACCTCGACAGGATTACTGTCGGGGTTGCTTTCTTGTGGAGTTATGTCGGTTTCCGCAGGTGTTAAACCCCAATCCCTAAATGGGCCGGGAATGAGTAGATTTTTATCCAGCAAATTCCCGTTTTTAGAAAGATTGCCAGCTTCTCGATATGCACTCACGGCATTGCCATATTTTCCCGAATCCCGGTAGGTATTACCCAACTTGCATAATATGTTGGCTTTTTCCTGGTCGTCTGGAAAAATATCAATACTTTTGATATAGAGCAAAATCGCATTTTTATATTTTTTTTGTCGGGTATAGATCAGGGCCATATTGGCGTAAGGCCATCCAAAATCCTTTTTTAGTTGGATAGCTTTGTAATAGAATTTGATTGCTTTATTAAATTTTTCAGAGCGATAATAGATATTGCCAAGCAAATTCCAGGCATTCGCCTGATTTTGATCTAATCCCAGAGCACGCTGGAGGGCGCTTTGTGCCATATCGTCTTCTGTAATGCTGCCTATTTCAAACCAAATATCGGCTTGACGGAAATCAATTTCAAGAGATTTTTCGTAGCATTCAACGGCCTTGGGGTTGTCCCCTGCAGCTGAATAAGCTTTGCCTAAGCCTTTCCAGGCGTATCCAAAATTAGGCGCTACTCGAACCGCTTTCTGAAAGGCTTCAATGGATCTTTTTATTTGTCCGTGGTGGAGGTAAACTTCACCAAGACCTTGCCAGCTAATGGGATTTCCATGAGAAATTGAAAGAGCGGTTTTATAGGCAGTGATGGATTCATCAAGCATGAACAAGGTGGAATAAAGGCTCGCGAGATTATTCCAAATATCGCTGGTTTCTGGAATGATTGCTGCGATTTTTTTTTGAATTAGGACCGCGTCATCATAATTTTCAAGTTCTGTCTGGACCAGGGCAAATGCAGTCTGACTTGCCAATCGAAATTGCTCATCTTCTATGATCTCTGCAACTTCAAGGGCTTTGGCCAAGAACTGTAAAGCCCTCGGGTAATCTTTTTGACGAAAATAGAATATGCCCAGTTTAATCAGCAAATAGGATCGTTTGATCAATCCTTCCAGGTCATCACGGATATCCGCTGAAAGTAGTTGGGTTAGAGAGGGTTCTTCCCCTACGATAGCCTGGCTTTCTTCTATTCCGGAAGAATTTTTCGAGAAATGAGTGGCAATCCGGGGTAAAACATGTTCCCATCCGGAAGTGGAAGAAAATTCTATGAGTTTGTGCTGAAAAAACCAATAATCGGGAGAATCTTGAACGTAAGCGATCAGATCTGGTTTTGTAAGCCAGTAAACAACGCGAATATGATTGTTTATAAAAAAATCACTATGAGTATTAAGCATTGCATAGATATTTTCATCTGTGCTACGCCCCAAATGCATGATAAAGAAGACCGTCTGATCCCAGTGATTATTGCGGGTGATCTCGTCAATCATATTATTCTTTCCGTCAACATCTGGCGTGATATGAGTGATGGATTGGCCTTGCCAAGTCAGACGTGCTTCCAAATCGGCAACAGCCTTCGCTCCATCGAGAGGGTTTTCGTAAACAGCCAGGAATATGGCTGGCATTTTCCAGCGTGCAGCAAGACCAAGCTCTTTGGAGAGTTTATCCAATGGTCTTATTTCTGATGCTGGAGATGCATGCCCTTTACTCATTGATCAATTTCCTTAGCACTGGATGAATATCGCACCAATTATCTCCATTACGGTATTCCAGAATAGCTAATAATTGCAATAGAGGGCGTAAGCGATCAACGTATTCCAGTTTTTTTGTCTGATAGATCGTTTTCAAAAGTTTGATATCATCCCGGTTCAATATTCGGCGATATTCATTCCGTATTTCAGTTGCAGTCCATTCAACATCTTCCATTTCTATCAATGGTGCGTTGCGACGCCGTGCACGTCCAATAGATGTTCGCATGATACGTGCCATTTCCCTGAAAACGCCACCGCTATACTTAATTGCCTGATCAAGTGCCTCCCCATCAATTAAAGACCGGGACATCCGCAAATCTATAAATTTCCTGAGGGTGCCGTACCCTGCATCAGAGATAACTTCTTCGCCCGCTTTGGTGTGAATGTTGATATTGGGCAGAAAGACAGCCTGGTCACGAATGGCATCAAATTCCTTGCTATAAAATAGCGCACTTGAGACCGTATAAACAATTGCACAGTTTGGTTGAGTCATGATCTCGCGACGATCATGGAATATAGCCCGTGCCTTATCAAGTTCTGGCTTATCCAAATCATCTATCAAGACCAGGGGGAAGCGCTTCTCTTTGGCGTAAATTGCAGAAGAAATCGCATTAATGACTGCGATCAAGCCGGTGACGTCTTTTTCAAATGTCTGGCGGATCTCAACTCGTGTCGCAGGTTCCAGTTTCATCCGCACTCCGGCATTTGCAAAAAATGCGTCTATCCCCGCACCAATCTCACTCGACAGGCGTCCATTTTGGATCGTTCCAATTTCCTGTTCAATTTTTCCTTTCCAGCTATCGAGTTCTTTGAGTAACTGGTCTGGCAATTCACCACCTGATTGTTTATATTCAATAAAAAGGCGCCCCCCAATAGCGAGTAAGACATCACGGAAATCCAGATCGATAATATCTGCATAATTGCGGATGGTGAAATTTATCGGCCAATATTTTTTTTGAATATCCGCATCATTCACCAGGTGCAGCAGTTCGGTCGATTTCCCACAGCCTCGATGTCCTGAAAAGAAAAATTTAGGTGGCTTGTAAAATGGGGCCATCAAGGCATCCTTCAATTCTGCGAGAGGATTACCAAATCGACTCACATAAAATGGATTATCTTTTCCATCAGATGTAGGTCGCAGAGGAAGATCCAATTCAAAGTTAAGCCAAGCTCTGTCAAAATCTTTTGCACGTTCGTAATGTAGTTTATCCATGTTATCCATTCTTTCTAGAAACTTAAATCCAATGAAGCAAAACGATTTGCATTTGTGACCGAATCCTGAAGGTCAAGATTTTGTTTCTCCCAATTGGGTTGAGACCAAATTTCAACGTGGTCTCCCTGACCAACCAACACAGCCTGATTCTCTTCTGAAAGCTCGGCATAATCAGATAAGCGTTCAGATAATTGCATTTTGTCCGCCTCCTTTAGCTGTGTAAGTACCGTATTGCCTAAAAGAAGACGAGCCAATAAGCGTACTAATGGATCAGCCATATTCAGGCCGATCACCCGTTGGTAGAGTTTTGTAAAAGAGTTTTCAGACATAATGATAAGGTTTCGATCAAAGCCCTGAATCATATAAATATTGCCCGCGAGTTCGTTCAAAAAATACCCCGGAAGAGTGATGGATCTATTGGTATCGATCTGACTGGTGTACTGTCCATAAAACATAGTCTTTGTCATTCCTGATTTCATCTCAACCCGTTTTCAATTTCTTGTTGACGATATTCTAGGCAAGGAAGGCTTTTTCGGATATGAAGATATGAAGACACTTTTACAGCATCTTTCTACCAGAATAAAAATGTACATGCGATTGTCTATATTTCACACCCTGCTACTCCAATTTCCTTCCCTATGGGTGTATATAAAAGTACATCCTGGAAACTACTCATTCACAGGTCAGATTTATGGGTAAAAAATATCCTTCCCGACCTACGGAAAGGATTTAAACAAAAATCCCCTGGGAAAATCCCGGGGGATTGATAAAAACAACCTGATTGATTTCTAGCTACCTACCACATTCTTTTTTAGGGTGGTTGAGTAGATCTGAGCGTAGTAAAGGGGCGAAGAGCGTATCGAAACCACAGAATTTGGTTACTTTTACTCGCTAGTTGGTTTCCCTGGCCCGGAGCGCCAGGACGGGCGATATGCCAAAAAGCATCGGCTACTCACCTTTGCCGCACCACAAGTGCAGGCAACCAACGAACATTTCTTTTTAGCAAACTGTCAGGTGGCTAGATTAGTTTTATTCTTTGCCATCCTCCACCAACCCCTTGCGTACGGCGTATAAGGCAATTTGGGTACGATTTTCCAATTGTAATTTGCTAAGAATTTTACTCACGTTTTTTGCAACTGTACCCTCAGTGACGGTCAATTTTTGAGCAATTTCCTGATTGGCCAACCCTTTTGCAATAAACTGTAATGTTTCCATTTCCTTATTTGTCAGGGGCGAGGGTTTGTTTGTTGAGGATGAGTAATCTTCGATGCCCCGGATTGCCATCAAGGCCATTGATGAGGGGATAAATGCCTCACCCTTATAAACTTCTCGAATCGCATTAATTAATTCTTCTGAGGTGGCGTCCTTGAGCAAATAGCCCACCGCTCCCAAATTAATCGCTTTCACGATCTTCTCGGTATCACTAAATGCGGTCACCACAAGGATGCGGGTTTTTGGCGCAATTTTTAAAATTTTAGGAATGGTTTCCAACCCACCTTGTATGGGCATAACCATATCCAGGAGAATCACATCTGGCTTGAGCTCCTCGACGATTTTTACAGCTTCGACCCCATTCTCAGCCTCACCGACAACCTTGATATCCTCGTAAAATGAAAGGATTGCGGTTAATCCCTGCCTGACAACAGCCTGATCTTCTACTACAAGAACTTTAATTTGTGTGTTCATTTCATCCTCAGCAATACGGTTATCCTGGTGCCATTTTCTGAATTTGAAGCCACCTTCAGATCAGCCCCGATTTTTTTTGCGCGTGTTTGCATATTTTTAATTCCGAGTCCAAATTGATTGGAATTTTTAGTATCAAAACCGTTGCCATTATCACTGATCTCAAGCCTGATATTCACCCTGGCTTTTTTCAGCTTTACCTTTATGGCAGTGGCACTGGAATGCTTGATAATATTATTCAACGCTTCCTGGGCAATAAAAAACAAGGCAAGCTCTTCTTCGGAAGATAAATGAATAGTAGGGTCAATATCAATATTTCTTTCCACATCCGCCCGGCCCTCCACTGCTTCCAGGCGGCGTGTCAAAACAATAACCAACCCGTCCCGCTCAAGATCAATCGGTTGGAGATTATGCAAAAACAAACGCATTTCCTTCAAAGCCTGACGGGCATTAAAACCAAGATCTGTGACAATTTCTCCAGGGTCAAACTGCTTTCCGGATTCCAATTCTAAACGGGCAGCCTCTGTTTTCATGACGAGACCGTATAAACGTTGGGTAACCGAATCATGCAGATCACGGATCACACGCTGACGTTCTGCCAGGGTGCTGGCTATATCCCGACGGCGGTCACTCCTCACAAAGGAACCGATCTGCTCTGCCACGGTTTCGAGGCGAACAATTTCATCAACGCTATAGACCCTGGATTCACGGGCCAGTAATATCAGGCCAACAAAATCATTTTCAGCAATGATGGGAACCCAAAGCAAGCTGCCTGCAATTTTGTGACCAAAAAATATTGGTACCCGGGCATCATTTTGAACATCATTGATCAAAAGGGTTTTTCGAGATTTTAATAATTCTGATACAAGTTCATTTTTTTGATCAAGAAAAGCCAGGCTTTCAATATAATCCGGATTAATCCCATGATGGGCAACAAGCAAAAAGCGATTATCGTCTTTAAGTTCCTCGTCTTTTAAGAAAACCGCCGTAACCTGGCTGCTAAAAGAATATGCCAGTTGATACATTGTCGCAGTGATGAAGTCATCTATATTTTCAGAGCGGCTTGCTGCCCCGGCTATCGAATGCATCAAACTGAACATCTCATCACGGGCTTGCTGACGGGCTCCTTCCACCCTTCGGCGTTCCGAGTGGTCACGCAATAGAATCAGGGAACCGATCATTGAATCATTTGAATCTTTTAGATGCAATATTCTGATATGAAGGTATAAAAACTTATCTTTTATATTGAAAGACCCTTTTGCATCCAATTCCTGACCCGTTTCCAGGGTTCTAATAATATTGGGCCAGGGGGAAAAAATAGTTTTTGCATCTGATCCATAAAGATGCTTGCTGGTAATTCCCAGCATTTCTCTGGCAACGGGATTTGTATCCACAATCCGGTTTTGAACGTCCAGAAGCAGCCATCCCTCACGCATTTGCTCGACAACCAGATCACGTGAAAAGGGAATGGGGTCAACGGTCTTTGTTCGAAATAAGGTAAAACCAATTACCAGGCCACTGACAGAAAAAGAATACATTTGCAGGGTATACGGTTCAAAAAACAATTCAATACCCAGGACCTTAGGTAAAATGGGAATGAAGGTTGCGATCAATATGAAGAGTGTTTTTCTTCGCAAAGCACCAATCCCCATTGACATTCCTGAAACAACAATGATGATCGTCAGGAATAGTATTGTAACAACATAAAAATCATGGATATAATCCCAAATCCAAAAAGTAGCGGCTGGCTTGGGGTAGATTTGCCCACTTGTGTTTAACCCTAATATGATTCCCAGTGAAATAACCGGTTCCAGGAAAAAATAGACCTTTCGTGGAAGATCAAACCAAACTGGTCTATTTACGTATTCCAATGCGAAAAAAAGCAGGGCTGAAGCAGCTGCGGTACTCCCCAGATAGAGTGATAAAAGGACTATTTTAGAATCGCTGATCAGCTGGGTTTTGTGAAAAAAAACAAGTGCGTAACTCACCAAAAGTACAGCTGTCAAAAATAAAAAGTTCTGACTTCCAATAAGTTTTTGTCTCAAAAAACGAATCCCAATCAGAAAACCCGCCAGCCATACGATCAGAAAAAGCATGTCCATGAAATTTGGCATAATACCACTCAATATTGGGTAATGATCAGGTTTATATTCATCTCAGTTGTTCTAAAAATTCAAAGCCCCTCTTGTTCATAAATTTTCTCAGGTCAATTTTCTGATCGATCTGAGCCGTTTTGATCAATTTCAAGGCTTCATCCAGGCGATTTATCGAGGCCAGAAGGGCGCTCATATTAAGGAGGGGCTGCACCTGATCGGATGAGTGTTCAATTGCCTTTTGATAAGCTTTCTGTGCTTGTGTGATTCTTCCCAAATCTGCGTAAATATTACCACACTCATTCCAGGCGGAGGCAAGCCCGGGATCCCGGCGAATCGCTTTATTAATATCGTCGAGGGCATCAGAACGACGACCTAATAACCTTTTACCCTGCGCGAGAAGGACCAGGAAATGTTCGGTGTCCAAACCCAGGGAGTCTGCTTTTTCCAGTGCGGCATAGGCCTGTTCATAATCTTCCAGTTGGATCAGAATGATTGCCAGGCCAATATATAAGGGCGCTTCAAGTTCAGGGAAGGTATTTTCAGGCAGACCAGTAATACCCTGCTTGATGGTATCCAATGCCCCTTCCCAGTCCTCTTGCTGGACAAACAGGCCAGCTATTTCCCCAAATAAATTCACCCTCATCTGGATCGTTTCGGGCTGATCGGGTAATTCCCGCAGCATTTCATCCCGGTAAGCCAGGGCCGCATCAAAATCATTCTCAAAAATATGCCAGGGCCATTCGATCCAGGTCAGGCCCTGGAATGAGGTAGAGCGTTTGGGAGTGGCACGTTCTCCGATCAGATCAACCACGCGGTGGCGAAAGGCCCAAAAATCCGGGGCAATTAAAGAGAGTTGTCTCGCTTCTTTCTCGGTCAGCCAAACGATACAGCGAATATTTTCATCAATAAAATATTCACGATGCAGGTTCAAGGCCCGATAGGCATCCGCATCATTATAACCTCCCCCAAGGCTGAGATCAGCTATGGAATAGATCCTGTTCTCCCCTCTTCTTTCAGCAATCGATCCAGCGATATTGGCGGAATCGCTGCGTACACGAATGGGGATCAGTTCCTGGTCCAACGCTGCCAAATAAGTTGAAAGGCTGGCTTCGGCATCTTCAAACACATGCGCTGACCGATAGATCGCCAGCATGATAATAGGACCCTCCCACTGAAGTGCAAATTCAATTTCAGTAATCAGCTGGTCTACCTGTTCTGTAAAATGCTTTCCCTGTCTCATATTTTTTCTGCCCATCCAATATTGATGATCGCAATTCTATCAGATATATGAAATCTTTAGGATGGACGCAATCCACTATTTTTCTCGCCAGCATGCACTGCGTTGGGGCTGGTCTACCATACCCCAGGGCAGAGCTTTGGGAAAAAGATCATAAAAATGCGTGAGTCCAGTGATTTAATGAAGCCCGCTTTGAAGCCTGGCATCTTGTATGATGGGTAAATACAAGCGCAGATAACCCGGGGAAAAAGACCGGTACTGCGCCAGGCAATTTAGATGACGAAAGGAGGTGACGATGAAAGGTTATGTCTGTGCCCGACCACCCCGCCCATAATGTGGGGTGGCAACGCGGCGCGAAATACCCCTCCATTCGTACTCACCATTTTCTTTGCAGCAGCATTATCGCCAGGGGGCATCCAAGATTCCTTCGCAATCCATTGACACCCGCCATCCGTTCAGACTCCGCCCCACCCCTGCAAGGGGGGAGGTTTCGCGCCTCCTTTATCAAAGTCCTACTCAATTCAGGAGAAAATAGAATGGCTAACAAAATTCAAGCCTGGGCCGCCTATGGCCCAAAGATCGAGCTGGCGAACCCGATGACCAAAGAGGAGATCATCGAGAATATTGTCGCCGCCACCAACCAGAGCAAGGGCTCGGTACTGGCCGTGCTCTCTGAGCTGGATGTGCAGACCGAAGCTGGTTTGAAACCTGCGGGAGGTTATGCTATCTGCGGGAGGATTATCCGCTTTAATTAATCAAAGAACCCTGGAATGATCTCCAGGGTTCTTTGTGTGACGATAACCCGTCAGTTTGGATCAACCCGGCTGAGGGGATCAGCTGGCTTATGCCTTAGTAAAGGTTTTTCTTCCATACTGCCAGATAATATACCCGACAACGATGAAGTACAGTCCAAACAGAATTAGAGCTGCAGAATCTGATTTCAGGGCGGGAAGGACCCAATTGGACCAATTGAACATTGTATGCCCCAGCATTGCGGCAAAAATACTTCCCTTTGTGTTTGCGTAGAACCATGCCAGAATAATGCCAACCAGAGTTGTCGTCAGCATAAGTCCCCAAAAAGGACGGTTATAGTAATCCTCTGCGCGCGGGACAAAGAATAGGGGCAGATGCCAGAGACCCCACATCAAGCCTGCCAAGATCGCTGCCGTCAGCGCATCATATTTACTTTGTAGATGCTCAAAAACATATCCACGCCAGCCGAATTCCTCCTGCAAAGGACCAGCGAGGAAGAAAATATAAATCAGGGCAACGGGCAACGCAACAGGTTCTGCCAATACGGCGAACTCAGGGAGTGAATTGCCAAGCAAGCCGGACAATGCCAGTGAACCACCGATCAACACCGGGAAGGTCAGGAGAACGACCCACCACCATTTACCAAGGCGGGCCATGAAGCCGCGTTTGAGCAGATCTTTTACTCCTGCACCCCTCTGGTAAAAAAAAGTTGTTACAATCGCAGCAACAAGCGGCCCCCATGCCCCCAGGTTGAGAGCGAGAATACTTTTTACACCTTCCGGTGCAATCCACATATTCTGCGCGATCAAGGCTTCAGGGATCCAGATTAACCAGGAAAAACCGTATGCGATTAACATGAAGACAATGATTGAATATTTTTTGGGCGTTTTTGTGTTATTGGACATAATAATCTCCTTAACTAAATTGAAATGATTGTTTGAAGGTATCAAGCAACAGGCATCAAACTGCCTAAAAGAATTTTTTGCTTGAATGGAGTATACAAATATATGCTGTTATTCACATCGTCCAAATGGACAAAATCTATTGTCTTTTAGGACATTGTCCACTGGGGTAACTTACTTAAAAATGCTTTAAATACTACTTTTTGGTGATATTGAATTATAGTAAAATCGCGTTACGATTTTCTTATCGATAGGAGATATGTATGAATACAGTCACTGTTTCCACCAAATAGCA